>CANDSI010000195.1 GCA_947388575.1 uncultured Mycoplasma sp. | reverse complement strand
TCATTATAATAAAACGATAAAAATAATAGCCATTATCTCTGGCAGTATAGCCATCTTCACATATTAACCATAATTTCTTGTTGCTAATTTTTAAAAAAGCCCGATAAATTAATGATATTGGTAGTACTAAGATAAATATAATTGGTGCAAAAATATCACTTAATTTTATATATCTTAATCTTTTCATATTGTTACCTCCTGTTTTTTAGTTTGTTAAATGTACTTGGATGTTTTACTTTTATATAATGAAACATTCTTCCCATTAACATTGTAAGTAGTACTGATTTTAATTTAATTGGTATTAATGTTATTTTTGTTTTCTTGCTTTTTGGTTTAGCTACTTTTAATGTTTCACGAGTTAAATTATCTTTTATAATTCTCTTTATTTCTTGGTATCTTTTTTTGAATGTTGTATCTTGACAATAAATGTTTTCAATACATCCCAACATTCTTTCTATAAATCTTCTACTAGAAAACTCAATATATTCCTCTTCTTTAATATCCCAAATCTTAAAGTATGCATTAAATTCATAATATTCCTTTTTTCTTACATCAAATAAGTTTTCTTTATAATTCTTAGTTAAAGCTCCTTCTCGTTCCCTAACATAATGGTAAAATGCTTTTTTAGAATTATATAAATTCTTTATGCATCTTAAATATATCCGATTAAATATTACATCTTCTCCCCAATTATGACTTGAAAACTCAATATTATTCTCTTTAATTATTCTATTTAAAAAAACTTTATTCCAAATATTATATAACATTGTATTGTCCCATAACTCTACAAAATCTTTTTTTATTTCTTCTTTATTTTCATAATATTTTTCTTTATAACTTATTAAATCATAATTTATTCTTTCTAATTTATCATTTTCAGTTTCAGAATAAAAGCCAAAGTTTAATAATTCTGTTTTAGGATATTTTTCAAAATAACTTATGATAGTTTCAAAATAGTTAGGACTAATGTAATCATCTGAATCTAAAAAACAAATTAATTCTCCAGTTGCTATTTCTAATCCTTTATTTCTACTATCAGAAACACCTGTATTTTCTTTATCTAAAATTTTAATTCTCTTATCTTGATATGTTTTTATTATTTTCCCACTATTATCTTTAGAGCCATCATTAATAAGTATCAATTCAAAGCTTGTATATGATTGATTTAATATCGAATTTATTAATCTATCAAGATATTTCTCACAATTATAAATAGGAATTATAACTGATATCTTTGGTTTCATACTTATACCAACTTTCTATGAAGTGAACTTGTTTTGTTACACTTCCTATTTATTATATTTTACCTTAAATTCATAAAAAAAGCTATATAACATTGAAATTTTTGATATATAGCTTTTAAATTTATTTTTACTTTGCACCTTTTCCAATTACAACTACACTTATAGTTTGGAACATAATTTTTAAATCATTTTTTAAACTACGATTATGATAATATTTAGCATCTAGCTTTAATCTATCTTTAAATCCACAGTCACTACGACCACTTACTTGCCATAATCCAGTTAATCCTGGTGTCATTTTAATAATGTAATTATAATAACCACCCATATCCATTTGTTCTCTTGGTAAATATGGTCTTGGTCCTACAAATGTCATATCACCATTAAATATATTTAATAATTGTGGTAATTCGTCTATTGATGTCTTACGAATAATTTTTCCTATTCTTGTTACTCGTGGGTCATTTTTTAACTTTTTATTTGTAGTATATTCTTCGTATATCTTTGGATCATTTTTCATCATAGTTTCTAAAACGTCTTCAGCATGATCAACCATAGAACGAAATTTGTATATCTTTATTGGTCTACCATTTTTTCCTATTCTGGTTTGTTTTAAAAATACTGGCCCCTTTGAATCTAATTTAATTAAAATACTTACGATTAGAAAGACAGGCAATAATAATATTATCATTACTTCTGATAATAATATGTCAAATAGTCTCTTTAGCCCTAAATATAAATAATGTTTGCGCTCCTTTTTACCTTTTTCTAATGTAAGACTTAAAATCTCGTCATACATATTTCTTAAACCCCCCTGTTTAATTGTCCTTAATTCTACCACAAAATTAAAAAAATGTCAAATTTGTGTATTTTTTGACATTTTCGGTTGACTTTTGCTATTTTTTATAAACAGGTTGATAATTTAAATATTATCATAATGGCTCCACATTCTTATTATACGAATTTCTTTATTCTCTTCATTAACTTCATATACAATACGATGTTGTCTATTAATTCTTCTAGAATACAAACAATTTAAATCGCCACTTAGTTTTTCATATGCTGGTGGATAACAAAAAGGATCCTCTAACATTAAAGTTAAAATGCTTTTACAGTTTTTATCTAATCCAGAACTTTTTAATTTGATTTTATCTTTTTCTGCTTGTTTAGAAAATTTAATTTTATATTTACCACTCTTCATCAGGGTTAAACTCCTTGGCTTTTGTCCAATCTTCTGTATTTCTAATTTTGTTTACATCTTCAGCAAAGCCTGGAATACTGGATAAATATAATGTTTCTTCAATATTTTTCCATTCTTCTTCTGATATTAAAACGGCATTTTTACCTTTATTATTGACAATAGTAATTGGATTAAAGCCTACATTAACATCAGCGACTAATTGAAATAGATTTTGTCTTGCATTTGTAATATTTATTGTACTCATGAATATCACCTCGATTTAATTATAACGTACTTTTTAACGTACGTCAACTTTTTATTATTATATGTTAAAAACTATTAAAAATACATTACTGCATTAATAAATTTAAGTAATGAATTATATCTTCTTTACTATATTCATTTGTGTTTTTCATCCATTCTATACAAATACTTGTAACTGCTCCGATATAAAATGTAGATATAACTTTACTTGGTATCTTTTCATTTTCTTTCAAATTCTTTTCTAAACGTTCATTAACATCATTATTAATAACATCTAATAATATATCCATAACTATACTATTACGATTATTTGTTAATATATCTTGATATATTTTCTTTTTTTCTTCAATATGGGTTAATATCATTTCAATCATTTCTAAATAATATTCTTTTGTATTAAAAGTACTGCCGTTATCTTTTATAGCTTTTGCTAGTTCCTCTTTTAATGTGCTAATAAAACCTACTACTAACTCATATTTATCTTGATAATGGGCGTAAAATGTTGAACGATTAATTAATGCCTTATTACATATATCTGAGACTTTTATTTCTTCAAATGTTTTTTCTTTTAATAAATCTATTAGTGTAGCATAAAGTAAATTCTCAGTTTTAATTACTCGTAAATCTTTTTTATTTTCTTCTTTTTTTATCATATTACCACCTAGCTAAATTATATCTTATTTTTAATATTTGTAAAGATATCAAACAAGATGTTGCTTATTTATACATACATTTTTTAAATATCTGTTGGTTATCGTACATTTAATTCTTTATGTGTTTCAATTT
>CANDSI010000194.1 GCA_947388575.1 uncultured Mycoplasma sp. | reverse complement strand
ACAGATTTTATAATATCTCCTAAGCAGATTCTAAAAAATCTGTACTTTGACATACAAACGTTTATAGAGTATTATTAAAACACAGAAAGGAACAATTGTATGAAAGAAACAGATAATGTAGAAATTTATTTTATATGTGATCGAAAGGAGGAAATGGATTTAATAGAAAGTATTTATAATGAAGAGTCTAATACTCACTATTGGTATATTAATGCATATTTAGCTTATGAAGAATGGAAAGATAATTTTAAAGGAATAGATGGAGATTTAGCAAAAGTATTATTTACAGTAGCAGCTAGTAGATATTTAATATATTGTATAGACAACAAAAAATATCAGACTAAAGAAGAGCTTAAGCAAATAAAAAAAGATTTAAGAAAAATAAATCCAAAGCTTAAAAAAATAGTAAAAGAAAATAAAGTACTATCAAATTTATAAAAGATATGATTAAATAATGAAAGGAGACAGTATGATAACAATAGAAGATTTTCAAAAATTAGATATAAGAGTGGGAACAATAATTAAAGCTGAAATTAATACAAAAGCTAAAAAGCCTGCTTATAAATTAGAGGTTGATTTAGGCGAGTTGGGGATAAAAAAATCCTCAGCTCAAATAACAGAAATTTATAAACCAAATGATTTAATAGATAAGCAAGTTTTAGCAATCGTAAATTTACCTTCAAGGCAAATTGCAAATACTATATCGGAAGTATTAATACTTGGCACTTATAGTAAAGGAGGAGTAATATTAATAACTCCAGATAAAAAAGCATCAAACGGAGATAAATTAGGATAATTAAAATTAAGCTGTTTAAAAAGTTATAAAATAATGAGACAAAACATGAAAGAAATATTTTTAAGTTTTAGACCAGAATATTTTAAGCCTTTATTATATGGAATTAAAAAATACGAATATAGAAAAAGATTTTGCAATGAAGAAACAAAATCATATTTATATTTAAGTGGAAAATCAAGACAAGTTATAGGTGTTATGGAATTAGGTAAAACTATTCGCTTAGATTTGACAAGAAATAATTACTTGGATTACCAAGAAACTTTAAAAAGAGTTGATGAATACATTTTAAGTAAGGATATAAATGCAATACCCATTAAATCTTTGACGTTGTTTGATAATCCAATTAGTTTAGATGAGATTAGAAATGAGATTCCTAACTTTATGCCACCTCAAATGTATTTTGTTTTAGACAATCATCCGAAGTTAAAATTCTTACTAGAACAACAATCATTAAATAAAAAACTATTTGTTCATAATCACAATCAAGTTTATTATGATAATCTAGCTAAATCAGTATGTGAATTAGAAAAGACAGATGAATTTAAAAAATTACATGCGCTGCATGAAAAGAATAATGATTTTAATAATATAAAATATTAGAATTTAGCACATATTAAAGTTTACTCCTATCCAGAAAAAACATCACATTTTTCTAATAACTTTTATTATATAAACATTAACTATATCTTTAGAAATTTGTTTAAATATCAATTGTTTATTCTTAAACTATTATCAATAGGATAAATTTGCAATATAAAACTCACACTATCGTGCGAGTAATTCTCTTAATGGAGCGAATGGCGTAGATATCTACAACTCTTTTCACTTCTTAACGATTTGATATATAAAATATCAATCACTAATGATATTTTAGCATAAATTTGCCTTTATGTCTCGAAAAAATGGCAATTTTTTGATAAAATATTTATAGATTTAAGTGGTTAGGAGTTGATTCTTATGAGCAAAACTAAGATTGAGCAGAAAGCTATAACAAAAGTTAGAGAACTTGTTGATGACATAGAATTCTTTAAACCCCTTTTAAACGAAAATGATAAAGGTATATCATGGGATGGTACAATCGAAATGTATCACGGAAACATTGATAAAAAATCTAATTATGATTATACAATAGATGTTCAAATAAAAGGAAGAACTACCCCAACAAAAAAATTAGGTAATAAGCATAGGTTTTCATTAGATAAAATAGATTTAGAAAATTATTTAAAAAAAGATGGCACAATATTATTGTTATGTTTGTTTCAAGAAGACAATCCTGATTATAAAATATATTATGCTAATTTATTACCTTATAATATTAGAATGTTATTGAAACAATATTCTTCATCTAAAATAAAAATAGATATGAGAGAAATAACATCTTCTTCTCATTTTGAAAATATATGTCGAAACTTTAAAATAGACAAAGAAATGCAAAAAGGAATTAAAGAAAATATCTTCAATGAAGATAATTTAATATCAGATGATGGAAAAGTTGCTAAATTTTATTTGTGGGAAAAAGATTTTAAAAATTTTAATCCTCAAAGTCTTGTTGGTACTTGGAAATATATTTATACTTTAGATAAAAATGGATATGCTACAAATATTAGTTATGCTGAACTTACAAATTTAGTTGAAAATTTGAATGTTAAAATTTATGATAAAGACAAGGAAATTGTATATGATGATATAAAGTTAGAAACTTTTATAAATGGACAGAAAATATTATTTGGTAAAGCATTTAATTTTGATTTAACAGAAAAAAATTTCAACATAAAAATATGTGGTACATTATATGAAAGAATTAAACAGTTAAGATTTATTAGTAAAATGTTTAAAAATGGAATGTTTCTTATTAATGAAGAAGAATTTAAAATTGATTCAAATAAAAAAGAGGAAAAAAGATTTAATGAACTTTTAGATAAATATATTAAAATTGACAATTACTTTCAAAAACATAATATTTCAAAAGACATTAATTTAGATAAATGGGAAGATGCTGATTTAAATAAACTATTTTTCTGGATAAATGCCATAGATAATAAAAAAGCAGTTTCATTAAAAAGTGATATTAGTCGAGTAGGATCTTTAAAAATTAAAGATATAAGAATATCTATTTTTGCCAGAATTAACGGTAATAAAATGTTTGAAGTTGAGAGCTTATGGAATAATAATATCTGTAATAAATACTTTTTTAAATATAAATCTAATTTAGAAGAAATTGAAACAAATAACTTTTATCTTGTATTAAATTCTGAAGCTTATCAATCTGATGACATAAATATTTTAGAGATGAGAAATATTTTTGATGATGCCGAACTTACTGATGGAGAATATAATTTAATGAATATGCAAGTTTTAGAAATACTTAAAGCATATGACATTACAAAAAAGAATGATCTATTACAATATGCAAAATATCTTACAGAACATTTATTGAAATATGATTCAGAAAATCCTATATATTATATCAATTATTCTCAAATATTAAAAAGAGAATCTGCTCTAGCTGATGAAATCATTGCTAAACTTATTGATATAAGGGACAAAAATGAAAGACTAGAAATAAAGCTAGGATGTAATTTATTATTAGATAATAAAACAGAAGTAAATATATTGAAAAAGAAAATAGACTCTCAAACATTAGAGGTTTTTAAAAGTTATCCTATTTCAATTTATTTATAAAATATTATTGTTT
>CANDSI010000193.1 GCA_947388575.1 uncultured Mycoplasma sp. | reverse complement strand
TTGCAATTTGTTCATCAATTTCTGATATTTTTGAAAAGGCTTCATCAAATCTTGATTTTTCTGCTTTTATAAGTTCTGTTTTTTCTTCAGTTGGCTTTCCCTCTAATTTCAACATAATATTTTGATAATATTGCTCTTGAAGTGATGGACTATATCTTCTTTGTAATTCGTTATAACAAATTAACAGACTAAATATCAAAATAATTATAATTCCTTTATTAGTTATTAAAATTTTATAAAGTTCGTGTTTGAATAAAGAAGTATGAGGCTTAAATTTCAATATAAAGTTTTTAGTAGATCTTTTTAATTCTAAACTTTTACCTTTTAAAAAGAACTTAACACACAAGAAAATTCCTAGCCCAAGCAACCCCACTATCATAATCCAAGAAAAGGTTATTCTTGAAATTGGATATTCAAAAAAATTAAAGTTTAAATATGAGCCATATAAATTTTCTGTTTTTAAAATACCAAATATATTTAAGTGCTTTATTATATTAAGATTAGATACTGCTGGTATTATTTTATAAAATAACCAACTTATACCTAAAAATGATATACCTAACATATAAGGAAGTATCATACTATCAGAAATAATGCAAATGGCTGTAATAATAGTACCGATTCCAAATACAACTATTCCTTTTGTTAGAATAGAAATAATAAGATATTCTAATATACTTCCATTAAAATTGCTTTCCATATATGGTGCTAAAGACTGCAATTTTATTCCTAAATTATTAAATCCACCAAATATTCCAAAAAACAAATAATTTATACTAAAAAGCAAAATGCTAAATATTATACAATGAATAAACAGGGCTATAATTTTTGCAAAAATACTATGTACTACTCCATACTTTGTACTACGAGTAACATAAAATAACTTCTTTTCTTTTTCTTCAGTTATTAAATTTCCAATAAATAAAAATGTAATTAAAATCAAAAGTATGTCTGTTCCTATATTCTCAATAGTTGATACGATTGTTTTTGATGGTATAAATTTAACATTACTAGAATTTAACTCTGAATAATCTTTGGCACTTTTCTTTATATTACGAGTAGAAAAATTACTTTCATCTTGATTATTAAATATAGAAATACCCTCTAATTTACCTTTGGCTTTTTTTATACCTTCTAAATAATTATCATATCCTGATACTTTAACTTGCTCATTATATATTTCATTAATAAAAATTTGTTCTTGCTCTAATGATGATGTGAAATGTAAATAATTTCCTGATTTATATCTTTCATAATAGGTTTCAAAAACTCCTGGATTCTCATTCAATTCTTGTTCAATAAAAGAACTTCCGATTTCATTTTTCTGCATATTTAATATATCAATTACGAAATAAATACCATCAATATCTTTTTTTAATTTTTTTACATATTCTTCTTTTTCACTTTCACTCATATTTAATATTTCAGTTTGAAACATTTTGTAAGAAGAAAGTGATGGTCTTTTTTCATTTTCTAAATTTGTGTACCAAAGGAAAAATATATTTATAATTAACAATAAACAAGTTATAAAAACAAAACTTTTTTTATTCCATATTTTTTTTAATTCAAAATAGATTAAACTCCACATATCTATTCATCTCCAAATAATTTCATATATACTTCTTCTAAACTAAAAACATTATTTTTTTCACAAAGAGCCTCAACTGAATCCATATCAATAATCTTTCCTTTTTTAATAAGAATTATTTTATTTGCTACAGACTCAATATCAGATACAACGTGTGTAGAAACTAAAATTATTTTTTCTTTTGATAATGTAGAAATTCTTTCTCTTATTCGTACTCTCTCTTTCGGATCTAGCCCTGCAGTAGGCTCATCTAAAACTACTATTTTAGGATTTCCAAGTATCGCTTGGGCTATTAAAATTCTTTGTTTCATTCCTCCAGAGTATGTTCCTATTTTTTGGTCTTTAACTTCCATCATATTAACATAGTTTAAAACTCTTTTAATTTCATTATTTAACTCTTTTTTTGGTATGCCTTTTAAAGTCGCCATATAAGAAAGAAATCTTGTGCCAGAAAAACTATCATACATTCCTTGCTGTTGTGGAGCAAAACCTAGTAAACTTCTATAAGAAGCACCTAACTCATTTATATCTTCTTTATTCCATTTTACATTTCCTTCTGTTGGACTTAAATTACCCGTTATTATATTCATAAGAGTTGATTTCCCTGCTCCATTTGGACCTAAAAGTCCATAGATTCCATTTTCAAAAATCAAATTAACATCTTTAAGGGCTTTTTTATTTTTGTATTCTTTTGAAATATGTTCAAGTTCTAGCAATTTACTCACCTCCATAAACTCTTTTAATTCCTTTAAAATTATCTTTTCCAGAATAAAAATCTTCTTTACTAATTACTCCATATTTATTGCTATGAGTTGTCCATGAACCATCACTATTAAAAGTAACATCAGAATTATATATTGCTAGAACTTCTTTTTGAGATGTACTAATTATTTCTATATAAAATCCTGTACTCTTGTTGACAAGTTTTGATTCTGTCATCTTACCTGTATCTACATCAATAAAATAACTTGTAGGATTTTTACCACTATTTGTTATACATAATAATTTATTATCAATTACTCGATCAACCCAAACACTAGATAAGTTGGCTAAAGTTTCTTCCTTACCAGTTTTTAAATCAATTTTTAGGATTTTGCTATTTCCATCTATGTTATAATACAAATTTTTTTCATCAACTGTATATGTGCGTGAAGGTGCTTTCACACGATAAACTTCTTTTAATGTATCATTATCAATATCAAGAAGTGCAAAAACATCAGAAGAATTTTTATACAAATCATTATTATTATGTTTTTCTTCATCAGTCACTTGTCCACCTAAATCTATACCATATAAAATAAGGTTTCTCCCTGTACTGCCAATAACTTTCCAATCAATATTGTCATTTCTATTCATAGAAAGAATAGTAGATTCTTTTTTTGTGTTTAAATCTAAATAAATAAGTTTTCGTTCACTAGAAGTGCTATAAGCATTTCCACCAGTATATTTAGTTTCAACTTTTTTTGCAATCAAATAAATTCCATTTCCACTACCAATTACAAAATCTTCTATTGTAGCATTATCATCAAATGTATAAATCTTCTCTCTATTTGTCCCATCTAAATTTAATTTATATAATACGACTTTGTTGCTTTCCACATTATTTTTTGATGTTTCGCCTAAAACTCCCATAGTAACCTGTCCTGATGTATCTGTACTTTTACTTATAACATAAATTTTATTATTCCAAATAAAGACTTTAGAATCATACTGAAATTCATCTTTATTAAAAACTGAAGTACAATCTTCTGTTTTGTGAGTACAAGCAGAATTATTACATAAATGTATTTCTTGTTTTGTTTTAAAATCAATATACATTAAGTGTTTAGCAAGTTTGCCATTATTTAATCTGCTATAATCTGTTAAATAATAATATCCATCATTTGTAGTAGCACCATTACTTAAAAATTTTAAATC
>CANDSI010000192.1 GCA_947388575.1 uncultured Mycoplasma sp. | reverse complement strand
ATGACTATCTCATCCATTCCTATGGAAAAAAGTTTGCTTCTGATTATTTAGAAGTAAACGAAAAAGCAATAAAAAATATAAAAGAAATTATTGATCATGAAAAAATTAAATGTGATTTTTCTTACCAAAATAGTTATGTTTATACAACTACTCCATCTGAAGTAAAAACAATAAAAAAAGAAGTGTCTAGTGTCGAGTCCCTTGGTTTTCCTTGCGAATTTGTTACAAAAGTTGGTCTTCCCTTTAAGATAGAAGGTGCTATCTGTTTTAACCATCAAGCGCAATTTCATCCTTTAAAATATTTATATGGTTTATGCCAATCTATTTCTGCTCATTCTGGTAAAATTTATACCCATACAGTTGCTACAAATGTTGAAAAGGACATTGATTCTACTTATCTTGTTTCGACTCATCAAGCAACAGTAAAAAGTAAAATAGTTATTATGGCTACTCACTATCCTTTTATTAATTTTCCTGGTTTGTATTTTTTAAAAATGTATCAATCTACTTCCTATCTAATTGCCATTGATCCTAAAAAAAGTCTTTTTAATGGGATGTATATTAACGCTACCAATCCTATCTTTTCTTATCGAACTGCTAAATATGGAGGAAAGGAACTATTGTTAATTGGTGGAGGTGACCATAAAACTGGACATCCTTCTTGTTATGAAGATACCTATGGCATTTTAGAAGCAGAAGCAAAAAAATTTTACCCTGATAGTGAAGTTCTCTATCGATGGAATACACGAGATTGCATTTCTTTAGATAAAATTCCTTATATCGGTCAATATGCTAATTCTTTACCTAATGTTTTTATTGGAACTGGTTTTAAAAAATGGGGCATGACATTATCTAATGTTGCAGCTAATATTATTGTAGACAAAATTTTGAATAAAGATAACCCCTATGAATATTTATTTAAACCTTCCCGTTTGAAGCCAATAAAAAATAAAGATGAAATGAAAAATATATTAGTTCAGTCAGCTAATTCTTTATTGCTAGACAAATTTAAATGTGCCAATATGTGTTTTGACGAAATACAAAATGACTCTGGTAGTATTATTGAGATTAACCATGAAAAAGTTGGTATTTATAAAAACTCCGAGGGAAAAATTTATGCTGTTAAGCCTATCTGTACTCATTTAGGTTGTTTACTTTCTTGGAATGACGTAGATAAAACTTGGGATTGTCCCTGTCATGGTTCTCGTTTTAATTATCAAGGTAAAAATATTTATGATCCTGCTATAAAAAGTCTTGACATTTATGAGATCCCTTCTGATTATGATACGTGATTTTTCAGTTTTTTGCTGTTTTTTATTGACTTGATGCCTTTTTTTTGCTACAATTTCTTTAATAACTCATATATTTATATGTTTTATTTTTTGTTTATTGAACTAGATTTCTCCTTAACCAGTAATCTAGTTCTTTTTATTTTATTCTTTCCCTGAAACATGTCTATTTGTTTTAATTGGTTAAAGACAAAGAAAAAATATAAACATGCTTAAATATGGAGATAAGATTTTTGAAATAATACAAGATGAGGTGTTTTAATGTATATATATGAAGCTATTAATAAATATGTAGAATCAGGTTATTCTGAAGATGATGCAATTCCAAAAGTTGCTCAAGACATTGTTTTACTTAAGCAACTCGTGATATGGATATAGATTTTATAAAATATTCTTTAGAAGATAAGTCTATTTGTGATTTTATAAAAGAATTAAATAATACAGATGATGGTATTAAAATAAAGATTACTGGAAAAATCGAGCCGTTACATCATCAAGATTACGACGGAAAAAGAGTTTATGTACAACTAACTGATAAAAACAAATATACAATAAGTTCTAAACTAGATATTGGCGTACATAAATACTTTGATATGGAACAAGATGAATATTATTTTGATTTTAACATAATAGATGAAAGTGTTAGTTTACTTATAAATTCTAAAGAACAAATAATTGTTGAAAAATTAAAATCATTATTAAAATTTGGTATTACTTCTACTAAATTTAAAGATATTTTTCATTTTTACTATTTAATTAACAATGAAAATTTAGATAAGGACAAGCTAATAAAATACATAGATATTTTAATTTTTCAAGATGAAAATATGCGTGAAAAAGAATTAAAACATATACATACAAGATTAACAAATATTTTAAATAACAGTAGATTCCAATCAAGAATTAATACAGCAACGTAGATATGTTTGCCCTAATTGTAATAAAAAATTTTATGAAAAAAAATAGTTTTCTACCTAAAAGAGCTAGAAAAACCAATAGCTTAACTGCTTTTATTATCGATAAGTCAAGAGAAAAACAATCGATGAAAGATGTTGCAAAACTATCTAATGTATCAGTAACCACCGTTTTAAGATTATTACCATACTTTCAGTAAACGCTTCATATATGCCCAAAGTACTGTGAGGTAATAAAGAACATTATAATATCAAGTTTCATTGATAGACGGAATTTCAAGAAAACCAATAGATATTATTGAATGTAGGCATAAAGTACATCTTTTTAGTTACTTTAATAAATTCTCATTAAAAGAACAAAAAAAGTAAAATATGTTGTCATGGACTTATGGCAACCATACAGAGATTTAGTTAAAACATATTTTCCAAGTGCAAAAATTGTAGCTGATAGATTTCATTACAGTAGATACATTTACAAGCTGTATACACAATAAAAAATCAAGTTCAGAGTAAACTTACACCAGAAGAACGTAAATATTTCAGGCACTCCAGAAAATTGATCCTTTCTAGAAGAATCCATCTAACTAAAGAGCAACAAAAAAGGCTAGATTACATACTAATTAAATATTCAGAAGAATTACGAAGAGCGTATAATGAAAAAGAGGAATTACTAGACATATTGCACTCTGGAGAAAAATATCTAGCAATCGATAAATTAAACAAATGGGTTAAATACAATTTGGAGGCAAATTATGAAGTGTTAAAAGAATGTGCAAAAACATATAGCAATTGGATAGAAGAAATTAGAAATTCATTATTAGTACCATATTCTAATGGAGTAATGGAAGGATACAACAACAAGATAAAAGTGCTAAAAAGAGTAGCCTTTGGATTTAGAAATTTCTAAAACTTTAAAGCAAGAATATTGCTAATGAATTAAGATACAAAATTGAATCAGCTAGAAACCTAATTTTTAATTAGGTTTGTTAAGTGTACGCCAAAATCACAAAAATTAAGAGTTTTACAGTGAAATAATCGGAAAGCAAAAAAATATTGAGGTGAAATACCTTTGCAGGAATTACACCCCAACTATTGACAAAGAGCCAACAAAAAAAACATACATATACAAGATGTATGTTTTTTTATTATGTTAAGTCATTAGATAATTCTCTAAAACTAAAACGGGAAAAAGTCGGGAAATATCATTTTTGGCTTTCTCCCTCATTCCGTCAATCCATTGTGGCTGTAAGATTTGTGGTCGAGGCGACAGGGATCGAACCTGCGACCTCATGGTCCCAAACCACGCGCGC
>CANDSI010000191.1 GCA_947388575.1 uncultured Mycoplasma sp. | reverse complement strand
TATGGAATGGGGTATATATGGAAATAGCAATACTTTTAATATTTGTATTTTTAAAACTTGATAAAACTAAACATACAACATAGATTGAACCTGCTAAAAAGGCATAGTTTAAAAAGTTATAATATGTTGTAGCTTTATTTAAAACACTTGTATCTAAACTAGATGTGATTTCAACATTAACTTTATTCTCTAAAGTGGCATTAACTTTTTTTATTAAATCTTCTTCATTTAAATTTAAGTGTTGATAAATACGAGCTGTACTTAAATATCTATTAAGTAAGTTTTTAGCTTGCACTGATGGATAATCACCAGTAGTTTCAATCTTAATCTCTAATTCTTGCCCTTTTAAGTATTCTTCATTAAAATTAGCTGGTATTTCCATAATAAAATTAACATCACGATAAAATATAGCATCATTTTTAGCTTCTTTGGTATCTTTTAATTCTATTATATTACTATTAGCACTCATATAATCTATTAAACTTTTGGTTATCCCTTCATATTTATCATTATTAATTATATATATGTCAGGTTTGGAAGCTGTAAAATTCATATTGTTATCTTCTGTACTTATATTAATACTACTAAATAATACTAATATTGCAGTATATAAAATTATAGGAAAGATACATTTTTTTACAATACGTAAAAATGTTTTAAATACTATCATATTTATTCCTCCTTAAAGCTTTTATAGAAATTAATATTAGTATGCTTGTTATAATTAATAAACTTATTATATTAATCCAATATCTATTTAAAGTGTCATATCTATATAATGAATAAAAACCATCTGTTATTAAAGCTGCAGGATTAAGCATATTTATGATTGGAACATTTTTGTCTATTACATATTTCATGGATATTCCCATCATTCCTGATAAAAAACATCCTGCCATAGTGATAGCTATAATTATTCCTAACTTGGTATTTTCATTAGTTTTTAAAATACTAGATGTTGCTATACCCATTGATAAGCCTGTTAATGAACCTATTAAAGCAAGTAGAATAACTAATGCTAAATTAGTTCCATAATCTACTTTTAGAACAAATATTGTATATAAAAATAATAAAGCAATTCCTATAATTTGAGCGATATAAGAAGACACAGCACTACTTAATATTATTGTACCTTTTTTGGTTGGACTAATGGATACTCTTTTTCCTATACTACCCATATTAGCTAAGCATTTATTTAAAGAGACCATTCCAAGGATTCCCCCATATAATGCCGCCATTGCAATTAATGTATAATACTCAATCATAGTATAACTCATATTATCACTGGTTATATCTTTAATGTTATTTTCTATCTCTAGCATTCCTAGAGCTTCTCGTGCTATTTCTTCATAATTAATTTTATTGATATTTTCATAACCTTCATTTGTAATCTTTTCTTTTACTTTTAATTCTATATAATCTTCTATTATATTAATTTTACTATTTATTTCTTCAATTATACTTTTTAAAATAGTCGCACTGGTACCATTTGTTTTGATAATAACTTTGGGAATATTTTCTTCTAATAAAACATAACCTATGATATCCCCTTTTTCTAAATCTTTTTTGGCTTCTGTAATATTTTTGTAAGTTGTATTAAATACTTTATTATCTTTTTCTTCGCTTAAGCTTTTTATTGTACTTTGCCATATATTATTTTCTTGCCATTCCTCATTTTCTATAATAGCGATTGGAATAGGCTTGAATGCTTCATTCTTTTCAATGTCATGAAAGGCTAAATAGAAAAATGTTCCTAATATAATTGGAAAAAGATATGTCCAAAAGATTAAAGTTTTATTCTTAAATAGAGTTTTTAAATTGTATTTTAAATTATGCTTAAACATTAGTCTCTAAGCTCCTTACCTGTTAGTTCTAAAAATACATCATTTAAGGTTGGACGTTCAGAAAATATTTTTTGATAAGCTATTTCTTCTTTTTTTAAATAATCCATAAATTTAGTTAAATTGTTATCTCCTTTTGTATAGATAACTTGTAGTAAATGATTATTATAGGTTACTTCAGATACATTAGGTAACTTCTTAATATTTGCTAAATGTTTAGAATCAAATTCAACTATTTCAACACTTATCTTTTCTTCAATATTTGCTAAAGCTTTTAATTCATCAGTTGTTCCACTTGTAATAACTTTACCTTTATCTAATATTATTACTCTATCACATAATATTTCCACTTCTTCCATATAGTGAGTTGTATATATTATTGTAGCGCCACTTTCTCTTAATTTTTTAATACCATCTAAAATGTTATTACGACTTTGAGGGTCAACAGCGACAGTTGGTTCATCTAAAAATATTATCTTAGGTTTATGAGCTATACCACAAGCAATATTTAATCTTCTAAGTAATCCTCCTGATAACTCTTTTGGGTAAAATTTTATAAATTCTTTTAATCCTACTAGATTTATTGCATCTTCAATATATTTTTTTCGCGTATTTTTATCACTAATATATAAACCACAAAAATAATCTATGTTATCATAAACTGTTAATTCGTCAAAAACTGCCACATCTTGAAATATTACTCCTATTTCTTTTTTTATTTCATATGCATCTGGTTTCATTTCTTTATTAAAGATTTTAATACTTCCTTTGCTAAAATTTAATAATGATAAAATACAATTGATTGTTGTTGATTTTCCACTACCATTTGGTCCCAGTAAACCTAATATCTCTCCTTCATAAACATCAAATGATAAATTATCTATCGCTTTTAACTTTTTATACTCTTTCGTTAAGTTTTTTACTTCTATTATTTTTTTCATTCTCATTTTCCTTTTCTTTTTTATAACCTATAATCATTTGTCTTACAGTAGTCTCTAATAACTCACTTATTTCTTCATCACTTAAATTAACTGTGTTAGTCGCAACTAAACAAGCGATGCCATGCGTAAATATCCATACTCTACTATGAAACTTCTTTTGCTCTTCAAAACTAAAACCTGTTAATTTTTGTCCTTTTTTAATAACATCATTTCCAGCATCATCTGCCATAATGAATTTTTCAACATTTAGGGGTGTTGCTTGCATAAATATAATTTTAAAAAACTCAGTATAATCTTTAGCAAACTTAATATAATTTAAACCAGTTTGTTTATACTTATTCTCAGAACTATCTTCTCTTAACATATAAGATTTATATAATTCATAAATTTTGTTATATACTTCTTTTTTTAATTCCTCCATATTTTTAAAATTATTAAATATAGGATTAACTGAAGAATGTAAAATGCTTGCTATACGTCTTGCGTTTATACCCTCTAAACCATCTTTCATAGCTATGTTATAAGCAACTTCTATAATACTTTCTTTATTAAACTTTTTTATCGGTGGCAAAAAACAATCCTCCTTTTTATATAACATATGTTATGTATCTGTTGTTATTATATAATTTTATCTTCTTAATGTAAATACTTTTAATAAAAAAACTATCTTTTTGATAATTTCCTTAATTTGCTACTTCTAAAAGTTTTTTAGTTACTCTAGTTTGAACTTCAAGATAATATGCTGCTTCTTTAGTATTCAT
>CANDSI010000190.1 GCA_947388575.1 uncultured Mycoplasma sp. | reverse complement strand
AATGTTTGACCCGCAACAATTTGATATCCTTCTGGTTTAGATTGGTAATATATCTCTCCTGGCTCATGGTCTGATGTTTCTATATATTCTATATTTAGTTCTAAATCATACATGTCGGCAAAATCTTGTACATCTGTAGTTGTCCAAGTTCCATCAGTAAAATTAGGATATTTACTTATTACATTTGGAATATATAAGGTAATCGTATCTCCTTCTGATAACTTTTCTCCAGCTTTAACTGACTGTTCTATTACTTTACCATCTTCATATTTGTCTTCTTCGCCTTCTTCAACATCTTTTTTCTCAATTATAACATTTAATTTTAAAGCCTCTAATTTACCTTTTATCTCAAGATAGCTTTTTCCTGTATAATCTTCTATGGAGATTTGCGTATCTCCAAGTGAAACATATATTGTTACTTCAGTGCCATTCTTTCTTTTAATATTAGCTGGTGGATTAGTTCTTACTACTTTTCCTTCTTCGATTTCTGTAGAAGATATTTCTTCTTGTTCGTCCGATACAGTAAACCCTTCATCTTGGAGTTTTTTAATCGCATCACTAACACTTAAACCTGATACATCAGGAATTGTAGTTTGCTTACCATTTGTCATAATTGGTATTAATACTATGACAGAGGTTATACCCACTATCAATCCTGTAAAAACAAATGCTAAAATAATTAGTATTCTATTTTGCTTTTTCAAATCTTCACCTCTAATCTCTTTAACTATTACTTCATCTTCTTTAGCTATCTTTTTGTCTTCTTTTGAAATGTTTTTTTCTTCGTCTTTTTTTGTTTTAACCATCTTCATTATTTTAGTATCATCATTATCATTCTCAGAATACTTAAAGTTTATTATTGGTTCTAAACTTCTTGAATCATCTAGACATGTTAATAAATCCTCATGCATACTTCTAGCATCGTTATATCTATTTTTAGGATTTTTAGCTGTTGCTTTCTTAATGATATTTACAATACTGCTAGGTACATTAGGAACTAATTCCCTTATATCTGGAATTGGCTCTTTTAATTGTTTTAAAGCTATTTCAACGGCATTATCACCTCTAAATGGTAATTCGCCACTTATTAGTTCATACATAACTATACCCATTGAATAAATATCACTTTGCAGGGTTGAGCCTTGTCCGCTAGCTTGTTCTGGCGGAAGATAATGAACACTGCCCATTACAGAATTTGTTTGAGTTAATTGAGTGGCATTCATAGCCATTGCTATTCCAAAGTCAGTTATTTTTACTAAACCATTTTCTAATATCATAATGTTTTGCGGTTTAATATCACGGTGAATTATATACGAATCATGAGCTACACTCATGCCATCTGTTATTTGAAGCATTATATCAACTGCTTCACTTAATGTTAACTTACCACGTTTCTTAATCAGATTTTTTAAGTGTTTGCCTTCAATGTATTCCATAACAATGTAGTATTCACCATTATCTTCACCTACATCATATACTTCAACAATATTTTGGTGAGCTAGGCTACTAGCTGATAAGGCTTCTCTTTGAAAACGTCTCACAAATTTTTCATCATTGGATAAATCGCCTCGTAATATTTTTACAGCGACATTACGATCTAAAATTGTATCATAGGCTAAATAAACATTAGCCATTCCACCTTCACCAATGGATTTTATTATTTGATATCTATCACTAATCTTTTGCCCTTTCATTATCATTATGAGCTACTCCCTTCGTTAATAATTAAATATGCGATGGAAATATTATCCGTTCCGCCTCTTGCGTTACATTTTCTGATTAATTTACTTACTTTTTCTTCTATAGCTATATTTTCTTCATCTAATACTTTTTCTATTTGATCGAATGTTAACATATTAGTTAAGCCATCACTACATAAAAATATGCCATCAACTGTCATGTCGACATCAAAAATATCTAGTTCACATTTTTCAGCAGCACCAAGTGCTTTCATCAAAACATTCTTTTTAGGATGAAATTTTGCTTCTTCTTCAGTTAAATTTCCAGCTTGAACTAGTAAATTTACTAATGTGTGATCTTTTGTTACTTTATGCATTTTTCCTTTTTTTATAACAAAACCTGATGAATCACCGATATTGCCAAATATTAAATAATCATGTGTTAAAAGTGCCACGACTATGGTTGTTCCCATACCAGTAGAATCGGGATTAGCCTCGGCATATTCTAATATATTCTTATTAATTTCACTTATACTATCATTTAACCAATTTACTGCATCTAGTTTCGAACCAATACTTGATATTTTATTAAATCTTTTGCCTAAGTTTGCAATAGCCATAGAACTAGCTACTTCGCCTTTTCTGTGACCTCCCATGCCATCACATACAATCATTAAATGTTCGCCGTTAGCATTTTTTAATATAGTAACGGAATCTTCATTATGTGTTCGAACTTTTCCTGTATCTGTTAGATAAAATGATTTCATTTACATCACTTTCCCTCTTTGTCTAACCTTCTATGAATCTTTTTGTTTTCCTCTTAATTGACCACAAGCAGCGTCAATATTACTACCAAATTCACGCCTTATAGTACAATTTATGTTTGATTTTTTTAAGGTATCATAAAATGCTAAAATTTTGTTTTTACTACTTCTCTTAAATTCTAAATGATTAGTTTCATTATAAGGAATTAAATTAACGTATATATTCATTCCTTTAAAAAGATCTGCTAATTCTAAAGCATTAGCCTTACTATCATTTACATTATCTAGCATAACATATTCTATAGTTACTCGTCTACTAGTAGCTTGTAAATAATCTTTAATTGCTTGTAATAAGTTGTCAATATTATACACTTTATTTACAGGCATTAACTTATCTCTTAATGCATTATTAGATGCATGAAGGGATATTGCTAAATTAATTTGAATTGGTAATTTAGATAATTCGTATATTTTAGGTACTAACCCACAAGTAGATAAAGTAATGTGTCTTGCTCCAATTGCTATACCTTTAGGATCATTTATAATTTTAATAAATTTTATAATATTTTCATAATTATCTAAAGGTTCACCAATACCCATAATTACAACACTTGATAGTCTTTTTTGTAAATCTTGCTCAATTGCTAATATTTGCTCTACAATTTCATATGCTTCTAAATTACGGATTTTCTTTTGACGGCCTGATTCACAAAACTTACAAGCCATATTGCAACCTACTTCACTTGATACACAAATCGATGTTCCATAATCATGTTCCATAACTACTGCTTCAATGAATTCACCATCTAACAATTTAAATAAATACTTTTTGGTTAAATTATCTTCTTGCTTTTTTTCAATATTTATTATGTCTGTGCTAAAATCTTTTTTTAATTGTTCTCTAATTTCTTTTTTTATGTTTGAAAAATCATCAATATTAAACTCTCTTTTTTCATATAACCATTCATATACTTGTAATGCTTTAAATTTTTTTTCGCCAATTGATATAAAATAATTTTCTAGTTCTTCTCGTGTTTTATTAAATAAATTTTCTTTCATTTTATCTTCCATATGCAGCCTCTATATCTTCTAATAAATTCCA
>CANDSI010000189.1 GCA_947388575.1 uncultured Mycoplasma sp. | reverse complement strand
CCATTATTATCAATAACTATGTAATTGTTATTATAATTTTTTATTGGATAAGAAAGACCTTTACTTTCTAACTTGCCCTCTTTGCTATAAATAAAGTATTTATTATTAGTTTTAGCAACTACTTTACTATCACTATTGATCATTCCTAGATAATCATAAGTTATTTTTATTTTTTCAATTGGACCTTCATTTGTTATTTCTAAAGCTCCATATTTATTACTACTATCTTTTACAATAACATAATTGGAATCTTTAAATCCTTTTACTAAACTATAAATTCCTTCTTCTTTTTCTTCTTTAATATTATATAAGATTATAGAACTGGAAGATTCACTATTATTGTCACTTATAAATACATAGTTATCATTATATATGTGACTTCTTCTTTCAATGGTACTTTCATCTTCATATAAATACTTTGGACCATTAAATTCATCTTCACTGCTAAAATATGCCACTAAACATAAATTTTCATCTTTGTTTTTACATTCATAGGTTCCAAGTTCGTTTTTATCCTTATCTATTAATATTAAACTTCCATCTTTATATATATAGTTTTCTTCTTCTAATTCTACGATAGGTTCATTAGGTTTATTTGGTTCATCAATAGTTTTTTTATCATCTTTTTTTAATACTAACATTAAGGTAAAAGTAATAATAACTATTAATATTAAAACAATTAATGATATAGTAAGAACCTTTTGCTTTTTAGTTAATTCGTTCCATCTTTCTTTGATGCTCTTTTTCTCTTTCTTTTCTTTTTTACTTTTCTTACTACTCTTTTCTTCTTTTTCTTTAATATTTTTATTTATAATACTAGCTTCTTTATCAGTTAAACCTAAAGTAAATTCATCTGTTACTGTATCTTTACTAATTCCTTCCATTTCAATATTTTCTATTGGTGTGGGTACATCTTCGTCAATTTCAAATAATTCTTTAGTTTTTTCTAAATCATCATACTTCATTTTCTTGACACTCCTTTATGATAATTAAAGTATATCATAATTTTATGTCTCTTGCTATATTTTAAATAATATTTTACATATGACAAAATAAAAAAGTTAGATTTTTCTAACTATTTTTCTTCTTCATTTGTTTTAATTACTTCTTGGTCTTTGTAATAACCACACTTTGTACATGCACGATGAGGTCTTAATGTAGTTCCACACTTAGGACACTTTGTTAGTGCTCCAACCTCTTTTTTTAAGTGAGTACGACGCATTCTTTTTTTTGTTTTGCTTGTTCTTCTAAAAGGTACTGCCATAGTTTCACTCCTTCCTTTCGTCTAATAGCTCTGTTAGTTTAGCGAGCCTTGGATCGATTTCTTCATCGTTTTTATTACTCCCTAGGCTCCAACCATCACCACTTAACTTAGCATCTTTAGTGTTAGTTAGGTGCATAGGTACTTCCAAGACAATATTTTCCCACAAAATTGCCATAATATCAAGTATATTTTGCTCTTTTTCGTAATATTCTTTAAAATATTCTTCATTTAAACTATATTCTTCATTAATTTTTATATTAAATGGATAGTCTATAGGCTCTAATGTAACACTATCCCACAAAATCATTATACCTTCTACACTTAGGTTTATTTCTAATATTTCAGCAGAATTATAATATATATAACCTTTTAAATATGCTTCTTTTATATCTTTTATTTCTTTATTATGATATATATTTTTATCAAATTCTATTTTCTGATTATATTCAAATTTATCGTTTATCTCTAAATTATTTAATTCTATTTGCATCCTTTTTTCACCAATTTAATTATATTATAATTATTAAATTTAAACAAGGCAAAATATATTTATCTACTTATAAAAAATATTGTTTTTCCTAAAAAATTATGTTAAAATCAATTTGGTAGTGCGTTAGGACATAAATGCCTACTATAATTTCTTATTGTTGACATTAACTTTTATTTCTTTAACATTGATAACTATGTTACCTTTGTTAACTAAAATAATCGTTGATGTCTTTTTATTTTTTCTAAAGAAAAAACTTATGATTCTCGAAATTACTTTCTTAATCACTAATAAAGTAACACCTAACAATCTAGCCAACCCCCCACTGGATTAAGGGAAGTAAATAAATGTCTTAAATTAGCAGACATCAGTCCTAACGCAAGTTTTACTTTATCTTAAAAAATAGAAATATTCAAGCAATCCAATAATTTAGGGTAAGATTTTACTTATTCATGATAAAAAATAACAGTATTCGACAAATAAAAAAGAAGCAACATATCTGCTGACTATTTATTTGAATAAATAGATAATCTTAAATATTTAAAATAGTTTTATTTTTTTAAAGATTTTATTTTATTTTTTTGATATACTTATTAAGTGGTGATTAAATGGACGCGGTTGGTATAATTTGTGAATATAATCCTTTTCATAAAGGTCATGTTTATCATATAGAACAAACTAAAAAACTATTTCCTGGTAAAACTTTAATCTTAGTTTTAAATGGTTATTTTTTGGAACGTGGTGAGGTAAGTGTTTTATCTAAGGAAAATAAAACTATGATGTCTTTACTTTTTGGCGTTGATTTAGTAGTAGAACTTCCTTTTATTTTTGGTACTCAAAGCGCTGATATCTTCGCTGATGCTTCTGTTAAAATACTAAATCATTTGGCCTGTAAAACAATAGTCTTTGGTAGTGAATCTAATAATATTGAAGCATTAGAACGTGTTGCTAAAATGCAAGACTCTAAAGAATACAATTTAAAAGTAAAAGAATTTTTAGATCAAGGAGTTAATTATCCGACTGCGCTTGCGAAAGCTTTAAATACTTCTGAAGATATTTTTAATCCTAATGATTTACTTGGTATTTCTTATATAAAAGCAATATATAAAAATAAATTTGATATTACCCCTATTACTATTGAGCGAACTAGTAATTACCATGATCTTGATAGTAATAAAGAGATAATTAGCGCTAGTAATATTAGAAATAAACTTAAAAATAAAGAAGATATCTCTTTATTTGTTCCACGGAAAGTTATTAATGGTATTGAAAATATTAGTTTAAATGATTTCTTTCCTTTTATTAAATATAAGATTCTAACTGATTATGATTTGAGTAAATATTTAACTGTCGATGAAGGGATTGAGAATCGTTTAAAAGAAAAAATAATGGAAGCTAAAAATGTTGATGAATTTATAAAACTCGTTAAAACTAAAAGATATACTTATAATAAAATATCTAGAATGCTTATTCATATATTAATTGGTGTTCCTAAAAATATTAATGAACTTGCTAATATTGATTATATTAGAGTTCTTGGTTTTAATAAAAATGGTAGAGCTTATTTACATGATTTGAAAGATTTAGATATAGGTCTTGTTCCTATTCCTAATACTCTAACTTATAAATATGAAATGATAGCTGCTAATATATATAGTTTAGTTAGCAAAAATAAAATTATGAATTTTGAAAAAAGCAATAAACCGATTTTCTTTGATTAGTTTATTGCTTTTTATATGAATATTAATAAATTTCTTTTTAAATTTGTTTCTATTTTTTCTATTTCCATATTTGTATT
>CANDSI010000188.1 GCA_947388575.1 uncultured Mycoplasma sp. | reverse complement strand
TGATGTTGATACTCTTGAACTTGAAATAGTATATTTCCCTAATCTAGCAGATATTTCCTTAGCTGTTTCATTATCAGAAGTTAGAAGATATATCCAATTAGTACAATTTGACTTAATTGTACCAGCCGATTCTTTATACTTTTCTTTTAACTGGTCGAAATCTTGTATAACTAAAACAAACCTTATGTTGCGACTACGTGAAACAGTCACTTTATTTGAAATTGAAGAAATGACTGGCATATTAGCAAATTCATCAAGAATAAAATTAACTCTAAAAGGCAATTTGCCACTAGCATAAGACTGAGCAGTATTAACAAGTGCCTGATAACATTGATCTACAAATAATGATGCAAGTTCGTGTCGACTTTCTTTTTCATCAGGAATTATAAGAAATACTGCTGTTTTTTCTTTTCCAATACTATCAAGCTCAAAACTTGTATAACTAGTTAAACTCGCTATACCTTTATCGCTAAACATTTTTATAGTAGTTGCTAATACCGAAAAAAGTGTTGCTCTAGTTTCACCTTTTGCAAAGCTTCCAACTGCATAAGCCATTTTAGATAACGACCCTGCAGGTTTTTGCTGAAAATATAAATCAAGAGAGTTAAATCTATCAATAGTCTTAGAGCCATGTTCCACCAAAAGATTATAAAGAGAATAAAGACTTACCTCGTCTTCAGATGGAGCATCTTCAATTAGTCCATAGCACAAGGCAGTTAAAACTGCATTAGCTGATTTTTCCCAGTACATGTCCTTGCTAGATAAATTTTTAGTTAATGATTTAGAAAAGTTTTCAATAATATCCCCTGCTAAATCAATATCTCCCTGTTTAAAATATTTATAAGCCAAATGAAGTGGATTCCAACCATCACTAGTTAAAGCATCTCTTAAATTTATAATATGTATATTGTAGTTTTTCTTTTTTAAAAAATCAGCAGTGTAGCAATATAATTCTCCTTTTGTATCATTAATTACCATGGATTCCCCTGCACTAGCTAAATTAAAAATAAGTGGTAATATTTCACATTGTGTTTTTCCACTACCTGTTGATCCGATTATTAGTGTATGTTCGAATGAGTCATTATAAAATAAAGAACCATTAAGATATGTTACAGGAATACCTCCTGTTCTTAAATTAGAATTAAAGTCCCACTTTTTGAATTCTTTTTTTATTTCCCTATCTGTTGCCCATCTCGAACTGCCATATTCAAAACTGCCATCTTCTTTTGGCAATTCATCATTTCTGATTAATTTCAATTTAAATTCTTTATCAAATTTTAAAATAAATAAAATTGTTAATAATGATAATAAGATTGTTCCAAATAATAGGTTTATATCTTTTAAAGCAATAAATGTAAAAAATATATTAAAATTCCATTTTAAACTTATATTATTGGTTATAATATAAGTTAGATTGTAGCATATATTAGCACATATTAAAAACTCAATAAAATATATTGATAAATATTTTATATTCTTTTTTATATGCTTATATCTCCTAAATTTGGATAAATTGAATTTAAAGAAGAGTTATTATTTAAAAGCTCATCTAAAACTACCTCTTTTTTATATAATGAGATTATATCACCTTTTAGATCGTTAGACAAGTATTTATAAATTTTTTCTTTAGATTTATATTTTTCATATTCTGCTATATTATCTTGGTATTTATCTATTAAAGCATCATTGACTAAAAATGATAATAAAACAGATGCTTTTTGTTCTTCATTCTTTTCAAGAGCATAAATACTAGGCATTGCATCTTTATTTTTATTAAAGAATTTAATGAATAAGCATCTATCTTTATTGGTGTACAATGATTGAATTAATAAATCTTTATCAATAATAATTTTATAATTGCTTTTCATAAATTCTTTTAAAGAAAAAGAATTCATATCTAAATTTTGATCTAAAATATTTTTATCTATATTTATATTACAATTTGCTAGTGCATAATTAATAATATAATCTATTACTTTTGTTTTTGCATCCATAGAATTATTTCCAAACAACATATCATTTTCATCAATATTGCCACATCTGGTAATGTCCACTACATACATTATTTATCATATTCTCCCTCCAAATCATAATTAATTTCATTTATAATTTTTTGCTCTTCTTTTTCTAATTCATACATTAAATGGTTAACTGCCTTATTTATAAATACTTTATAATTTAGTTCTTGATAAAAGTATTTACTTTTTAATTTATAATATCTTTCTGAGTTATACCCTAACCTTTCCATAGCTTTAAAATATTCATTAATAGTTATATCCACTTTTAAAGAGGTCGCAGATGTTATTAAACTATCTACCTCTAAATTATATTTTGATTTTTGAATCCATCTAATAAACACTTTTCGTATTTGCTTTTCATTAAGACCTGCTATGATACATAATTTATATAAGTCTTGAGAAATAGATTCTATGGTTTCTTTTTTCTCAGTCCTACTTTTAAAGCTAAAATCATTAATGTGCTTTCTTAAAAATTGCTTTTCTTTTTCCATAAAGTCTAGTGCTTGATATATTTTAAAATTTTTTAATATCTCATTCCCGATTTTTGTATATAATCTTTTTACTTGATCATTATAATACTTTCTTTCTTTATTACTAATAGAGTCACCATATAAGTCATTCAATTCTTTCTGATGCTGCTCTAATAATCTTATATATTTTGAATAATCGTATTTAACTGAATCGTGTAATAAAATATATTTTATAATATTATTTAAATCTTCTTTATAAGGCAACATATTCTTTGAATTATATTGTAATCGCCCCTTTTTAGGTAAGGCATCATAAAAATTAAGTAACATTTTATTTAAATCCTTACGATACTTATCACTAAATAGTCTTTGAGATCTAATTCTATTTAATTCCGTTTTATTTATAGTGCCTGTTATATTTGTAAAAACCTGATCTCTTAATTCATAAAATTTTCTATTATCTATTAAATAATTAGCTATATTGCTTTTACAATTATAAATAGTAGACTTTGGATAAAATCCCGATTTTTTAGTTGGCACTTTTTCATAAATACAGAAATGAATATGGGGATGTGTTGGAGTATCACGATGCAAGCTACACATCCACTCAACATTGTTAATATCTAAACCCATATCCACAATTAGTGATGGCATAATATTGTTAGTAAGACTAAAAAAATCTATTTTTGTTATTAATCCATGTTCCAAAGCAAAGTCATTTGGAAAAGAAAGAAACCCTCTCCAATATATACCTTTATCATTTATATCTTTTATACCTTTCAAATTATTAATGGCATCTTTCTTTAAAATATCACCATTTGAAGTCCATAAAAAGGTTTCATCGGTTTCAGTTAAATATGTTTCTTTATTTGAATATAAAGCATAATCCTTTAACAAGTTATATTCATCAATACTTAACGAATCAGCTTTTTGTTTTTGTGAGGCATATTTAATCCAATTAGTAATACCTACTCTTTTATTTTTTGGAACTTTGTACTCCATATTAAAAACAATAGCACTACTACTCATCTTCTATCTCTCTTTTATTATTAGCCATTTTTCTT
>CANDSI010000187.1 GCA_947388575.1 uncultured Mycoplasma sp. | reverse complement strand
TAATCATAATTTTTTAACTATTGATTTAATAGATAGAAAATATATTACTGCATATGATAATGATATTTATAATTATGACAAGTTATTTGAAAACTTATTAAATGAGTATGAAACAAAAGAAATACTCACAATTTTGCATTACATCATACCAAGAGTACTAGATCGTAATTTTGTTGATGAGAATGGTGAAAAAATAGCAAATAAGTTTGGGTATCTAAAGAACTCCATTTTAAATAATATAACTAGACTAAAAAATAATGAACTTGAGTGGGATGAAGAATTAGGATGGTTTAAAGATGTTGAGGAAGATATTGAGCATGAAATGTGGTAATACCTATATTAAATTAGTAGGAAAAATGATATAATTGAATTGCTTGATGAGGTGTTTTATGGTTATAAAAGAAATACAAATTAAAGAATATTTAACAAAGTCAAATCTTCCAGCAAGTGATTATGTTATCAATCCCTATGTTGGATGTCCACATGGTTGCAAATATTGTTATGCATCATTCATGAAAAGATTTACGGGACATACAGAAGATTGGGGAACTTTTGTAGATATTAAAAAAAGTGAAAAGAAAATTACTTTAAATAAAATAAGTAAAAAAACTGTATTTCTATCTTCTGTAACAGATTGTTATAATCCATTAGAAGAAAAATATAGATTGACTAGAAATATTTTAGAACAGTTAGTTGATTCAGATTGTTATTTGTCTATTTCTACAAAATCTAAGCTAATACTAAGAGATATCGATTTATTAAAACAAATTAGAAATTTAACCGTAAGCATGTCAATTAATACACTTGATGAAAATTTTAGAAAAGATATGGATAATGCAAGTACAATAAGAGAAAGGTTAGATACTTTAAAAGAATTACATGATAATGGTATTAAAACTGTTTTATTTATGTCACCTATATTTCCATTTATTACTGAATGGAAAGAAATAATAGAAGAATCTAAAAATTATATTGATGAATATTGGTTTGAAAATCTTAATTTGAGAGGACAATATAAAACTTATATAATGAATTACATTAAAGAAAAATATCCTAAGTATTACGATAATTTTGTTGCTATTTATCTAAAAAATGATAAAAAATATTGGGACAATTTAGCAAATGAAATCAATGATTATTGTGATAAAAACGGTATAAATTACATTAATTATTTTTATCATGAAGAGCTGGTAAAAAACAAGAAAGAAATGCAAAAATCATAAATTGCAAGATTGATTAAGAATGGAGGAAAATTATGAATCAAGATTTAATAAAGTTTTTAATTGAAGCTAAAAAGCAAACTTATGCAAACGAAAACGTAAAAAAGAGTGTATCTACAAGAATGGGATCACATGACTATGAATATAGTTCTGAGAACATGACTTATCATGATACCTATTTTGGTGGTACAAAATTTATGGGAGAAGAAGTTGTTTATTTAGATGATACTACACCAATTTGGGGTATGAACTATTATGGAGTTACTTTAGATGAATCATTAAGTGAAGAAGCAATGGACAAAGCACTTAGACCTGCACTTATGCAAGTTGGAAGGGATGGTATAATTCCTGTAAGAGGTCCCAAAGAATATATCAATGGAGAATATAAATATACATTTAATGTTTTAGGTGACATTGATTATTTTGAAGGTGAAGAAACTATTTATAAAAATGATGTAAAAATTTATAGTTTAAAATGCCATGGTGGAATAATAAAGAGGTAAAATATTTGATTGAAATATAACAAAAGGAAGAAGGATTTTTGTAAATGCAAATAGACAAACTAAAAGATTTAATTTTATACCAAAGTGAAAATACAAATAAATCTATTGAGGTACTTTATGATAATGAAGATTTTTGGTTAACACAAAAGACTATGGGAGAGCTTTTTAATGTGGCGGAAAATAATATTACCTATCACTTACAAAATATTTTTAAAAGTGGCGAATTAAATAAAGATTCAGTTACTCAAAAAATTAGAGTAACTGCCTCTGATGGCAAAAATTATAATACTTCCTTCTATAGTCTAGATGCCATTATTGCAGTAGGTTATCGAGTCAATTCGAAAGAAGCTACTGATTTTAGAATATGGGCGACAAATACTTTAAAAGAATATATTAAAAAAGGATTTGTTTTAAATACTGAATTATTAAAAAATGGACCTAAGTTTGGTAAAGATTATTTTGATGAATTATTAGTTAAAATTAAAGAAATTAGAGCCAGTGAAAGAAGATTTTATCAAAAGATTACAGATATTTATAAAGAATGTAGTTATGATTATGATAAAAATAGTGAAACAACAAAAGAATTCTATAAAAATGTGCAAAATAAGTTACACTTTGCTATCACAGGAATGACAGCACCAGAGATTATATATAATAGAGTTGATTCAAAAAAAGAATACATGGGGCTTCAAACTTGGAAGAATGCCCCAAATGGTAAAATACTTGAAACAGATGTTGTAATTGCTAAAAACTATTTATCAGAAGAAGAAATAAAAGAACTCAATAATTTAGTATCTATGTATCTAGATTTTGCTGAAAGGCAGGTTAAATTAGGTCATATTATTTCTATGCAAGTATGGAAAGAAAAATTAGAAATGTTTCTAAATTTAAATGAATATAACATTTTAAAAGATAATGGAAAAATAAAAAGAGAAATTGCAGATAAACTAGCACTCGATGAATATGAAAAATATCGTGTAGTACAAGATCAAAAGTATATATCAGATTTTGATGAATTAGTATTAGAAACAAAAAATATTGAAATACAAGAATAATGTAAATAAGAATTTATGAACTAGAAAATGGAGGTCTTATATGGAAATTATTCAATTTAATTTAAGTGAACTTTTAAAGTCAAATACTGGCTTCGCTTATTATTTATTAGGTAGGAGCTATGACTTAGAAGAAAATGGTGCTGAACAAGATTATAATAAAGTATTATATTTTTACCAAAAAGGATTTGATATAGATTATCCATTGTGCATCTATTCTTTAGGTATATCTTATGAATTAGGTTTAGGAGATGTCTTGGAAGTTGATAAGGATAAAGCCAAAATTCTTTTAACTAACGCTTATTCTAAAATTATTGAATTAATTAATAACCCAAATATTACTGAAATAGAAAGAGTTTACACTAAATTTGTAACTGGTGCATATTATTATTTCGGACTTGGTGAAATTGAAAAAGATTATAGTAAAGCATTTGAAATCATTAAAGAATGTGCCGACAAAGGACATATTGCTGCAATTTATGATTTAGGTGCTAACTTCTATTTTAATGGTAATGGTACTGATATTAATTATGGACTATCAGATTATTATTTAAACATTGCTAAAGAAAATGGACTAAAAAGAGCTATAGATTTATATGATTCAAGAAATAAAATGAAAAAATAATTTTTTAATTGAAGGAGGAAAAGATGTTAAATATAGAGAATATAAAAAATAATATTAGTGAGTTAAAGAAAACTTTACCTAGTTTAAATATTGATAGTATATTTTTAGAGAAAGATGGAGAAGTAGATAAAGTTTTTTATAATGATGAATGCTTACATGAATTAAGAAG
>CANDSI010000186.1 GCA_947388575.1 uncultured Mycoplasma sp. | reverse complement strand
CTAACCAAATAACTATATTATAAGATTTATCGGCTTGCATTTTGCTTTCTAGACCATTTATAGCTCCATTCATTGCATTTGTTTTGTTAGAACTAAATTCACCATTGCCAGTTAGCCACTTATATCCATAACCTACTCCATAGACAGTTTTGTCTTCTTCTATAGCACCACTTAATAACATTCCTTGTGTTCTAGAATCTCCTAAATATAATGTTTCTCTTAATTGTTCTCCTCTTATTATATTAAGAAAATCATTTAATGTTAAGTTTGGATATTTATCAAATATATTCTTAAAAGCATATTTATATCGTGGACTATTTATAAGCTTTAATAAATATTCTTGTGCCATATTATTTTTTTCTAATAATAATGCTATTTCAACATTATAATTTATACTTCCAGTTACAACGTAGTTATCATTATAATCGTATTCTTTAATTATGTCTTTACTTCTTTTTAGATATTCATTAGTGTTTTCTTTTTCAATATAAGTTATTGTATCATTATCATTAGAACTTTTTTTACTATTTTTGGTTGATAAACCTATATATGATAATACAGTTATTAATATAGCAAGTAGTATACAAAAAGATCTTTTTAATTCAATTTTTTTACTTGGTAACTTTTTAATAATTGATTTAATAATTTTACTGTAATTTTGCATAAAAAAATCTCCCCTTTTTCTAGATTGCATATTTTAGCACAAAAATATTATAAAGTCAAAAAAAGTTAACAAACGTTAACTTCTTCCTTCTCCTAATGCGCTTTTAATTCTTTCTATTTCTTTATCAGCTTCTAATAAATAAAAATTTCTTAAAGCATTTAAGTATTCTTCTCCAAAAATAAATGCCATATATTCTCTTAATTTATCTTTTAAATCAACTTTTTCAAAGATATCTCTTATAATAAAATCTTGAACAGAATACATTCCTATATGAAAATTATCATCCCAAACATTAACTAAATATGCTTGATTACCAAATTCATCACTTCTATCTGGTTCTCTAAAGACTTGTACTTGCTTAGCTTCATGATTAGATGTACTTTTAAGTATATAATTTATTAAGTCTACAATTTGTCCATCATTAAGGTTATTTAAAAATTCTAGTGGCATGTATATCCCTCTTTCTTAGCTTTTTATTATATTTTATTTAATAGTTAGTGTCAATTATTTTTATAAAAATCTCTTATATCATTTAAAAGATTAGTATTAAACTTTTTATCCTTTAACATTACGATTTCAAATTTATATGGTGGATATATTCTTTCTTTATCTTCATCATTTTCCCCAATGTATGGAGTTTCTAAGATTTTGGGAATACTTTTTAGTTTTTCATTATATATAATATTTATAATTGTATCAAACCCAAGTGTTCCAAAACCTATATTCGCATGCCTATCTTTATGAGAACTAAATGGATTTTTACTATCATTAATATGAATACATTTTATTTTTTCTAAACCTATTGTTTTTTCAAATAACTCAATAAAACTTTCAAACTCCCCCATATTATATCCTGCATCATTTAAGTGACATGTATCTAGGCATACTCCTATTTTATCACTTTCATTTATACCATCAAGGAGATATTTTATTTCTTCTAATGTACAACCTAACTCTGTTCCTTTTCCTGCCATAGTTTCTAATAATATAACTACTTTTGTATCTTTGGTAATGATTTTATTTAAAGCAAAAATTATATTATTTAAAGCAGTAGCTCTTTCAATGCCAACGCTAGAACCTGGATGTAATACAATATATTTTATACCTATACTTTCACATCTTGCTATTTCATTTTTTAGAAATGTGATACTAAAATCATATTTTCTTTCATCTAAATTATTAGCTAGATTAATAATATATGGAGCATGACATATAACATTTTCTATATCAATATTATTTTCTGTCATAAGTTTTTTAGCTTCTAAAGTTAACTTTTCATTAATATCTTTTCTAATAGTGTTTTGAGGAGCGCCTGTATAAAACATAAATGTATTAGCACCATAGCTTATCGCTTCTTTAACACTTCCTAATAATTGCTCCTTACCAAAGGATACATGAGAACCTATTATCATTTCTAATCACCTAATTTAATTATAAAAGAAAGGAAACTTTATCGCAAGTTCCTTTTAGTTTTTTGTTAAATTTTTATTAGTTAGCTCCACATACAGTTGAAGCATCTTCACTTGATTCTGTTACATCATCGGGACTAACATCAGCTTCTTTACCTTCAATCATATGTGTACCATTTGATAACCATATTTTATATGTCATTTTGCCATTATTATTTTCTATTAGAACACTACCATTATAGTTTTCATCATTTTTAACTAATGTTCCACCATCTAATATATCTTGATAAGAATAACATTTCGTACCAGAACCATTTTTACCATAAAGTGTCCAAGCATGTTTAATTATTTCATTGGCTTCGGTTGCAAATACTTGCTTTTTAGCTGAGCCCATCATTGGGACAACAGCATTGGTTGCTATTAAAACAACAACTGATAATATTACTATAACACTTAATAACTCTACTAATGTAAAACCTTTTTTATTTAATCTTTTCATATCCTTCACCTTCTAAAATTAATTATACCAAAAATACTTATTTAGTCAAGGGACAGAATTATTTTTTGTTATTTATTTTAATCTTTTTTTTATTTCTTCTTTAGTAAGACCAAAACTTATTAGCTCTTTTTCTAAATCTTTTATTTTAGTAATAAGCTCATTTATTTTTATTTCTTTGGCTTTTGTTATATCACTTGAGATAAATGTGCCTTTAGTAGATTTTGAAATAATAATTTTTTTCATCTCTAAGATATCATAAGATTTTTTAACGGTGTTAGGATTAATTCCTAGCGTGCAAGCTAGTTGTCTAACACTTGGTATTTGACTGTCTGGTTTTAAAATATTTAAACTTACTAGACGTTCTATTTCACTTACGATTTGTTCATATATTGGAATTCTAGAATTATAATTGATATTTATATTCATATGTTTAATTTTCTTCCTCATAATCTTCGTTAGTAACTGGTATTTCTACAATAGAACTTTTTAGGCTTTGATAATATTCGTCATCTTTTAAGTTTTCTTCATATTTTTTAAACTCTTCTTTAAATGATAATTCATCTCCAATTAATACTAATATACCATATTTAGTATACATATGAATGTTTAAAGTGTTTTCTGTAATTTCATTATTGTTGTTTTCTAAATATTTTATGAATTTTGTTTTATTTTTCTTTATTACATAATCAATAAGAGGATATTCTGTAACACTTACTATTTCAAAATCATTGTTATTTTCTAAAAAACTTATTACTTTTTTATTTTTTTCATTCATGACATATTTATCTAATTCTTTATTAAGGTTAGGCATAATATAAAATGTTTCATATTTATGATTTTTATAAGTCTTAACTTCTAATAAAAAGTCATTGCTATCATAAGTATAATTATCTATATTAGTCATAGTATTTTTTATTAAACTCTTTAACTTTTTAGTTACTTTTATATCTTTGCCTGTAAAATTAATACTATCATAATCATAGTTTTTAAAATATTCTTTT
>CANDSI010000185.1 GCA_947388575.1 uncultured Mycoplasma sp. | reverse complement strand
CTAAATCTTTAAATTTTATTTTTTTGTTATAACCATTTATAAAAATGTCATCACACTCATCAAATAATAAATAGTCATTACCATTAACTTTTAATATATGTGGCTTTGTATAAGCAATATTAGTGTTTTTAAGATTAATGATACATCCATTAATAAATTCATACTTAACACAAGCAAACTTACATATCATATCTATTTTCTTTTTTAATTCCTCACTTATTACAAGTTCTTTAGTTTCAATTGTCATATATATCACTCTCACTTTCTTAAACAACAAAAAACTAACTATTTCTAGCTAGTAATTTATTGCTTACTCGAAAAGTTCGAGTTTCCTATCTATATGGTGCAAGAGAAGAGACTCGAACTCTCACTAAGATTATCTTAACTACCCCCTCAAAGTAGCGTGTCTACCAATTCCACCACTCTTGCATACTTAAATTATAAAATAATTATTAAAAAAAAGAAAGTATTAAATTTGAACTTTCTTATTCTAAACTTTACTACTAATTTGTTTAATTGTTATTGTTAGCTCTTATTCGTTCTTGAGGTCTTGTTGGTTCTAAAGCTATTTTATTTAATTCTTCATATAAATCTTTAAACATTCTAATAAATCCCCCTCTAAGATTAGAATCACTATAACAATAATTGCATAATTATGAATATTTTCTTGAATTTTCTTTATTTCAAGTCTTATTTCATTTTTATCAAACTTTATACTTAATTAGTTGTTAAAGCTATACTCCCTTCAAAATATTTAGCGATATTCATAAAACATCTCCTTTTGTTCGTTGGTTATAAACCTTAATATTTAAAAAGTCAAATAATATGACTTATTTTCCTCCTGTTATAGTTTTTAAATTTCTTTTTAAATAATCTAAGAAGCCAGCTTTTTTAATATCTTCTTTTATAATAACATCTTTTTCAGCGATAATATTTCCTTCATTATCAATAATTTCTGCAGTACCTACAATTGTATCTTTTTTTATTGGAGCTTTTATGGTATCCACTTTAATATTAAAACTATATTCTTTAGGATTTTCTGTTACTCCTAAAAGAACACTGGCATTATCTTTTAAATATACTTTTACTTTGTCTTTCTTTCCACCTTCAATATTAACTTCCCCTAGTTCTTTATTGCTTTCATAAATCACATGATTTTTATATGAATTAAAGCCGTATGTTAAAAGAGTTGCGGTATCTTTACTACGGGCATCGCCACTACTTGATTTCATAACAACACTAATTAATCTTAAATCATTTTTTTTAGCTGTTGCTGTTAAACAATAACCAGCTTCAGTTGTATATCCTGTTTTTAAACCATCTACGCCATCATAAAATCTTACTAACCTGTTAGTATTTACTAACCATACTTGAGAACCATCTGGCTTTGTTAAATAATCTTCATATATAGAAGTAAATTTTAATATATCTTTATGTTTTAATAATTCTTTTGCTAGTTTGGACATATCTCTAGCACTAGAATAATGATTTTCAGCGTCTAAACCATGAGGGTTAGCAAAATTTGTATTAGTAAGACCTAATTCCTTAGCTTTCTCATTCATTAAATTTACAAAAGATTCTACACTTCCACTTATTTTTTCAGCCATAGCAACAACTGCATCATTGGCACTTGATACTGAAATACATTTAAGCAAAGCTTCTACTTTATACTCCTCGCCCTCTTGTAAAAAAACTTGAGAACCACCCATGCCACTAGCATTTTTACTTATTATTACTTTGTCATCATACTTTAATGCGCCACTTTCAATTTTTTCCATGATTAATAACATCGACATTATTTTGGTCATACTAGCCATTGGGAGCTTAGCATCTGGATTTTTTTCATATAATACTTTGCCACTTACTTCATCAATTAATATCGCTGATTCACTATCTAAATTAAGTGAGTCCTCTGCCTTTACAATTGGCATAAATAACATAAATATAAATATTGTAATTATAATTTTTTTCAAAAAACATACACCTCTAATAAAGTGTACGTTTATCGACATTTTTTATGTTAAATATTTTTAATCTAATTTAATTCTAAAACTTTTAAAATCATCACAAGTAATATCCATTTCATTGTTATTATCTTTAAATGTTATTTTATTTGTACCATTTAGATATTTTAATTCTTTTATTTCAAAAAAAGGAATTTCTAATACTACTTCTAATTCTTTTGGAATATCTATTAATCTGGAACTTAAAAAGGCATTCATTAATAACTCTTTACTTACATCTTTTAGTAATATTATTCTTTCATTAGTTAATACAATACTTAATTTAAAATTGTTGGCATTTGCCCTCACAGAAACGTCATTAAATTTAGCTAAAATTTCTTCTTGTTCTTTTAATATAAATTCTTTCATAAACTCTACTCTCCTTTTATTAGTATATCAAATTACAATCATTTTTAAAATATGTTATAATAATCTTGGTGAAAAAATATGGATGTTAATTCTTTAGTAAATATTTTAAATAATGGTGGGATTGCTGTTATTCCAACAGATACTGTTTATGGTTTAGTTGGAGATGCTACTAGTGAAAATGTAATAAAAAAAATTTTTGAAATAAAACAAAGAGAATATACTAAACCACTTTTAATTTTAATATCTAACTTTGATATGCTTAAAAAATATGTAAAAAATATTTCTCCTTTGGAACTTGAAATAATAAATAAATTTTGGCCTGGTCCTTTAACAATAATTTTTCAAAATAAAAAGAATTTGAGTGCTATATTGACTGCTAATAAAAGTGAGATTGCAATAAGAATGCCTAATGATGAAAGATTACTAGATTTAATAAATAAACTTGATAAACCAATAATTGCTACTAGTGCTAATATCGCTCACAAAAAAACGATTACTTCAATTGATTTATTAGAAGATAAAATTAAAAATAATGTAGATTATATTTATGATGGCGGTTTCTTAGAAGATAAAGTTAGAGATGGAATAATATCTAAAGATATTAAGAATTATTTTGATTTAAATTAAATTTTTATTTTATTTTGATTTATATAATTTATGTAGCGGATCCAACCATACTATATAAAAAACATTTTCTATAAAAAAACCATGTACTCTAAATGTGGTACTATTAATACCTAATTGCCAACAATCATTTTTGACTTGATCCATTAAATCTTCTCGTAAATTAGTAAAGCAGTTTTCTCTTATTCGAGAATCTTTCCAATCAATAGGATGAATATGATTTATATCTCTATATCTTCCATTATCATTAATATGTTTTTTAAAATTCTCATAAGAAGAATATTCAAGCATTTTTTTATTAAATTCATTGTAAAATTGTATTATTAAAGTGTTACTACCTAACTCTTCCATATTATATTTTTTACTATTTAGTTCTAAATATTTATATGATATAACTAGTTGAGTATTTTGATTTGTTTTACCACTAGTAACTGGAGATTTAAGCTGTTTTGTTGATGGTTTAGGTCTTTTAGGCATTATAAAGAGTTATAATATTCAAACATGTCAGACTCTAATATTTCTTTTGTTGAGGGTTCATAAGGTGCTATGGCATCTCTAGCATTTTGCCAAGGCATTTCTGCATGTGTCATAC
>CANDSI010000184.1 GCA_947388575.1 uncultured Mycoplasma sp. | reverse complement strand
GACACCGCAGGAAAACGTGAAATTTCATTAACAACTTGTACAGATGATAGTAAACAGAGAGTTGTTGTTAAAGCAAGAGCAATATAAGAGAAAATACAATGCGTAAAAGTGAGCACACATGATTAAACAAAACGGTTTAATCATGTGTGTTTTTTTAGCAGAGTAACATATTTTATCAAATAGAACAGTATACATGACGGTGAGCAAGATGAGTAAGTTTTTATTAGAACCAAAATGAAAAAAATCACATATAATATAAAAAGCAGGAAAAGGGGGACAATAATAAGTGGCAAAAATATTAGTGTATAATAATGATACATTAAGTTCAAAAAGACATACACTTATATTTTATAGTGTATGTCTATGTTTTCATCAGTTACAACGATTTTATCAATTACTGTTCTACACAAATTCTTTAATTCATTAAAATCATTAGAGTTTAACTTTTCATCAATATTTTTTATGTATTCTATTATGTCTTTGTTTTCGTCTTTAGAAATATTCAAAGAAGAGATTTCTTGCAATATGCCTTGTTTTTCTTTTTCTATTTCCTCTACTTTTTTGTTTATATATTTTAAAGTAAATTCATTTGATTCTGCAATAGAATTAATAAGATTGTCTATTTGTAAATTTAATTTAATGATTTCATTTTCTAATTGCTCTTTTTTGTTTAATTTTTCAATGTCTTTGTTTTTATTGTTTTTTACATAAGCATTTACTTTTTTAGTTATGTTTTTAGAGTTAAAATAATTTTTCATATCTGAGATAACTATATCCTCTAGTTTGGATACATCTATCATTTTATTATCACAAACGGAAGCTCCTAAATTTCTTTTACTGCTACAAATTAAATAATAATACTGAATATCATATTTATTTTTGCAGCCTTGTGTTACTAAAGTACTACCACATTTTCCACATTCAACCAACCCACATAAAAATGAAATTTTGGAAGTGTTGGTTCGTGGAGGCAAGTACTTTGTTGTTCCTTTAATTTTTTGAGCTTTAAACCAATCCTCATTTGAAATAATAGCGGTACAATTTATTAAAGATAGATACATTTCATCATAATTTCTTCTAGCTTTTACTTTGACATTTTTCTTAGCTTTTCCATACAAATTAGCGGTCATACTGCCATTAAAAACTTCAATATTATTAGTGATATTAGTGCCTAAATTGTAATAATAATCATAGATTTTAGCTGTTGCAGGAGTATAAATTGGTCTTGACAAAATAGCAGATATTGCATTAATACCCCAAAGACCTTTTTGTTTTAAAGTTGGTATTTTTTCTAAGTTTAATTGCTGAGATATCTTTCTCATACTTATATTTTTGTTTATATACATATCATATATTTTTTTTACAATTTTAGACTGTTCTTTGTTTTCTTCTAAAATAGAATGTCTTTTACCGTCATTCCCTAGAATATGTTTTATTTTATACCCATATGGAGCATACCCACCAGCCCAATAGCCATTGTTAGCTCTAAAATAATAATTATCTGTAACACGTTCTACGATGGTTTCTCTTTCTAGTTGTGCAAAAGTCATTACTATGTTTATCATAGCTCTACCGCATAGGAGAGTTAGTATCGAAATTTTCAGTAGCAGAAATAAAATCTACGTTATATTCATCAAACATTATTAGTAATTGTGAAAAGTCTGCAATGCTCCTGCTGATACGGTCTAATCTATAAGCAATAACCTTTTTTATTGTTCCATTTTTTATATCTTCTAAAAGCCTAGAAAATTGAGGTCTATTTTTCTCTATTGATTGCCTTGCGTAAATAGCTAGCATCTGATAACCTCCAATCTTAAAAATATGTCAAGAATATTAAAAATATTTAACAAATTCCAAAATTTTCTTGTAATACTACAACAAAAGTTGTATAATATATATATCAAGAGTTAACTTGTGAAGGAATAAGGCTGGGTTCCCGAATGGGAGTAGATATATTGTAAAGAATATATTTAGAATCCTTTGCCCCTGGGGTTAGCTCAATTTTTATTTTCAAACTTTATTTTTTCCTCTATTCAAAAGCTCCTTTTATTTTTGCTTCCTTTAGCAATTCTAAGGAATAGAATTTAATTTTTTTTGCAAAAATACTTGCATACATTTACAAAAAAATGTATAATATATTCAATAAGAGCAATTCGTTCGCCGAGTTAATTACGGGTCGATAGTTTGTCTATTGGCAGTACGCATAGACGTATGGGATAACGTAATCGGGGGGATTGCTCTTTAATTATGCTGTTAAATTGAGAATAGTTGGAAATTGGTTAAACCATTCTATTGGTGGATAAAACTTAATTCCATAACCAACAATCAACCCTTTGTAGTTCCATATATTAGATTTTAATTTTAATACATATTCCCATTCTTGTGAAGTATTGTATTTTATAGCTTGTGCAAATGAACTACAACAAACATCTGCTAATTGTAATAGATTTTTTTCTCTATTGTCTATAAATTTAATGTCATTAATACATTTGATTGCAATGTGATGGTATTTTCTTTTATTCATTAGTTCATTTTTCAAATGTTGATTTTTTAGTTTGCTATTTTCATTTCTAGTACTTATAAATATATTGCATTTTCCCTTATTGTTAGAAACATAATAAGAAACTCTTTCAATTAAATAGCTCATAAAATATGGGTATAAATCTTTAGATTTTAGTTTGTTTATTTTATAAGTATTAATTGCAACATGTATTATTTTAAAGTTTTCTGCTATTAAATCATATATTATTTGAATTTTCTTATCATATTTTAAAATTCTATTCCAATGCAACTGGTCTTTTCTATTCATATTCATTGTTTCTTTTGTTTTTACTATTTTATTGGACAATGTTAAATCATAGTCTTTTGGAACTATTATTGCTGTTAAAATAAACCATTCACTACCTCTTTTTATTCCTTCGTCTCCGACTTTCATCTATATATACGTTATATTCCATTTTAAAATCCCCTTTTTGTTTATCTAGTATTTTATTCAAACGCTCCTTTTATTTTTGCTTGTTTTACTCTTCCTATTATCTTAACTGGTACAGTTTTCATGTCTTCGAATGTGAATTTTTTTATTGGATAATATGGATTCATAGCATGTAATTCTATTCCTTCGTTTGTTTTTATAACTTTCTTTACGGTTGCTTCTTCGCCGTTTATCAATACAACAGCAGTTTGTCCACTTTCTACATCGTCTTGGTCATGAACTATCACCAAATCTCCTTCACTAAGAAGCGGAAGCATACTATCTCCAATTACTTTTAAAGCATAATATTCATTTATATTTTTTTCATAGTCTTTTACAGTGTCTTTATCTGTTATATATCCTATTACATTTTCTTCTGCTAACCAATCGTATCCAGCTTTTACTGTGCCAAGGATTGGGATTTTCGCTGTTGGATTTTTTGGCTTATCTATTTTTGAATTATCATTAAAGGTATTGGTAGAATTTATAATAAATCCTTGGTCATTATTAATAAGAAATAATAAATCCTGTATACTCATAAACATTGCTTTAGATAATTCTGTTGCAACTTCAATAGTAACAGAGTACGGTTTTCCGTTTTTGGGATTATATACTTTTTCAAGAGTGTT
>CANDSI010000183.1 GCA_947388575.1 uncultured Mycoplasma sp. | reverse complement strand
AACAAAAACAATAAATTATATTATGGATTTTATGTTGGTGAATTATAATCTTTCTCTCAATCGAAATCTATTAGACCAAAATTTAGATATGAGAAGTTTCTCTTTAAATAAATTTTTAAGAGAAAATTATTCCATGGGTTTAGATAGAGATTTGTTAATTCAGTCATTACCTGTTGATAAAAAACATTGTCTATTTTTAAAATATAAGGATGACTCTATGGAATTTCCTGCTCTCTATCCATTTCGTAAAAATGAAATGAAAAAAGTCCAAGGAATGATGAGATTTTTAGTAAATGATTCCCTTATTGAAAAATACCAAGATAATCTATCAGAGTATGAAAGATTAAAAATGAAAGATGACAATGTAATTTTAGATTCTACCTATCCCAAGTTGGGAATTCATAGTAAAGTAGTTTCTTTATATAATGGTGGATTATTTTTAGAAGAACTTTTAAATAATAGTTGTTCTCTTAATCAATTACAAAATAATACTAGGAGGTATGATATATAGTAAATTTTAAAAAATATTTTAATTATATTCTCATTTTTATTATAGGCTTTGTATTATCAGCAAATGTCTGCTATAATCTAGTAAATATTATTAAGAATGATATTAAGCTATCATGGAATTTTAATTTAATTAAAACAACACTCGCTTTGAGTGATTATGGATTATTTTTTGGTACATCTCTACTGATAATTTTGGTTATGTTATTTGTACTAAAATATGATAAAGAGTTTAAATTAAAATTGAATAGAAAAAAAGGACTTCCCGAAGAAGATGGTTCTTTTGAATATGGTAGTGCTAGATGGATGACAAAAAAGGAAATCAAACACGAATTTAAAGCATGGAATATTGGTTCTAAACTTTCTAGTGGTGGGATTCCTGTAACATATCAAGATGGGAAATTTTATTATTCCGATTCATTCGATCACACTCTTATTATTGGTTCTACGGGTTCAGGAAAAACTCAATGTGAGATACTTCCTATGTTATTTAATCTTGGCTACGCAGGTGAGTCTATGGTTATTAATGATACCAAAGGTGAGCTTTATAACTATACAGCTGATTTTCTAAAAAAACAAAAATATAATATACGAGTTATTAACTTAAGAGATGCTTTTGCATCCGATGGTTGGAACCCACTACATCTTGCTTATAAATATTATAACGAAAATAATATCGATCTTGCAGGTGATATTATAGAAAACTTTTCTAAATCATTATGTAAAAATCTTTCTTCTAAAGATATGTATTGGGAAAAATCGGCGAATGCAGTATTATCTGCTTTATGCTATGCATTAATCGAAGATGCTCATTCAGAGGCAGAAGTTAACCTTTTTTCTTTGTATAATCTTCTTGTTGAACATGGCTCTAAAACAATTGATAGATTTAATTCGTTAGATTTATATTTTCAACAAAAGCCCATGGGTTCTTTATCAAAGATGGCTTATGCTACTGGTTCGTTTGCCAAAGGTGAAACTCGTGCTACTCTTTTTTCCGTTCTTGCTACAACAATTAAAATGTTTAGTGATACAGGTATTGCTAACCTTACCAGTCGTACTGATTTTGAGTTAGATGATATTGGAAAAAAGAAAACAGCAGTATTTCTTATTATTCCTGATGAGAAAGAGTCTAGACATGAACTTGCATCTTTGTTTGTCGATCAATGTTATCAGGCACTTGTTAATACTGCACAGGCTTTATCAAATGGAAGAATGCCAATACGAGTAAATTTTATTTTGGATGAGGTATGTAACATGCCACCAATAAACTCTATGTCTAATAAAATTACTGTTTCACGCTCTCGTAATATTCGTTTTGTATTGGTAATTCAGGATTTTGACCAGTTAAAAGAAAAATACAAGGAGTCGGCAGGAACGATTAAATCTAATACTTCATGGATTTATCTTCTTACTTCGGATAATGAGTCAGCTAAAGAAATTAGTTCTCGTTTAGGAAAATATACAATTTCAAGTGCTAGAGTTTCTACTTCTTCCCGTTTAGAACAATTAGATTATAATATTTCTAATGATAAATCACTTATGGGAAGAGAGTTAATGATGCCTGATGAGTTGATGAAATTAAAATTTGGCGAGGCTATATTTATGAAGTCCAGGATGTATCCTGTTAAAGCTATTGTTAAGCCTATTGGTGATTATCCAATAAATTTTAAAATGACAAAACTTCCTAATAAGAAAAAGATATTTGAAATATCATGTTTTAATTTAGATGAATTTAGGAAAGAAAAAACTTTAAAGGCTGTTAATAACAAGTTTGAACTTGAGTAAATTAGTTTAAATATGCCGAATTTTGTGCTATAATAGATATAGCAAACAAAGAGACAAATAGTAATTTGAAGAGCAAAAATTTATTTATGATTTGCTTTTTATGATAAAATATTAAATGTATTATAGAGGTGTTGCAGTATGGAATACAGAAAAAGTCATAAAAGAAGATTAACAAAATTCGGAAAAATATTTTTCTGTTTTACAATAATTTTAATGATTGGATTTTTAAGTTTATATGTTAATAACTCTAATCACAATTTATTTGGAAAAGGAAAAACAGATAATTATAAAGAAGAAGCAAATAATTATTTAATTGAAATCAATTATCCTAAATTAAATAACAAAAATATATTAGCTTACACAAATGAATATTTACAGAAAAAAGAAGAAGAGTTCAAAAATGTTATAAAGGATTTAGAAAATATGAATTCAAGTAAATATGAGTTTAAAACAGATTACAAAATAAGTGAGAACGAAGATGTTTTAGGAGTTCATTTAACAGTCTATGAATATACTGGTGGGAATCATTATATGAGAAGTGATAAATCTTATTATTACAATAAAAATGAAGATAAGATAGTGTCAATTACAGATTTTTTAGCAAACGATAAATCTTTAGACCGATTATCGAGTCTTTCATACTATTATGTTATGAAGTATAGCAATGATAATAATTTAGATTTTGATGAAGAAATGGCTAAAAGTGGTTTAGAAAGTAAACCAGAAAATTTTGAATATTTCAACTTTATTGATGATGGTTTAGAAATAGTATTTCCACCATATCAAGTTGCGTATTATGCGGCGGGCGAGGTAAAAATATTAATTCCATATAGTGAACTCAATGGAATAATAAAAGAAGAATATTTAAAATATAGCAAAGCGGAAAATATTACTAATAAACAAAAAAGAAATTTAAAAGAGTTTAGCAATAAAAAGTTAATTGCTTTTACATTTGATGATGGTCCTAGTTATATTGGAACAAATAAATTGTTGGAAAATTTAGATAAATACAATGCTCGTGTAACATTTTTTGTTTTAGGTAATCGTGTAAATAATTATAAAGATACATTAAAAAGGGCTTATGATATGGGAAATTTGATTGGTAGTCATACTTATAGTCATTCAAATCTTTTAAAGCTAGATGATTATGCAGTTACAAATGAAATAAGGAAAACTAATGATGCCATAAGAAATGTAGTTAATGGTGAAACTATTTATTTAAGACCACCTTATGGGAATATCAACTCTAATATAAAAGAAATATCTAATATGTATACCATTTTATGGGATCTCGATACAGAAGATTGGAAATATA
>CANDSI010000182.1 GCA_947388575.1 uncultured Mycoplasma sp. | reverse complement strand
CTCACTTAAAATACTAAATTTTATCTTTAAATTTTATTTACTCTTTTTTTCTGATAAAAAGTTACTTTTTCATTTTACCGCTTTAAAAATATATATAATTAATAAATTAAAGAATTTGTGCTATAATAAAAAAAGAGGTGAAAAAATGGAATATAAAACTTATGAATATCCATCATTTAACTTATATACTGTAAATACTAATAGATTTAAAACAGTCCAAATGGAAATTATTTTTAGAGATGAAGTAAAATGCGATGATTTACTTACGAAAACTTTTTTAGTTGATTTAATGACCGATGTAAGTGAAAAATATAAAACTAGAAAAGAAATGGTAAAACATTTAGAAGAACTTTATCAAGCTAGTTTTTATGGTGTTACAAATAAAGTTGGTAATGTGATGATGACTTCTTTTGTTCTTAATTTTTTAAATCCAGAATACGTAAATGATAATAATTATTTGGAAGAAGCTATAAAATTACCATGTGAAGCGATAATGAAACCTTTTATAAAAGCAGAGGAGTTTGATATAAAGAATTTTAATATTGTTAAAAATAGATTACATGATGAAATACTTGGTATTAATGAAGATATAAATAGAGTATCTTTAAAATCTGCTTTAAAATATTTAGATGAAAGTCCTAGTAAATATAGTGTTATGGGCTCTTTAGAAGAATTAGATAAAATAACACCTAAAACTTTAGCTAGTGCTTATGAAGATTTAACCCTTAATAATAAATGTGATATATTTGTAGTAGGTAATATTGATATGGATAAAGTAGCTAATTTTGTTTTTAAATATTTTAAAAATCCTACGATTAAAACTAAAGATTATTCTTTATATGTAGAAAATAAAATTCCTAAAAAAGTAAAAATAGAAAAAGATAAATCTAAATTCTTAGAAACAAATTTAGTTAATATATATGGTATAGAAAATTTAAGTGATAAAGAAAAAATTACTACAATGCATTTTTATAATTATCTTTTAGGGGGCGGGGGATTAAATACCAAGTTATATCAACTCTTAAGAGAAAAGAATTCTTTATGTTATGGGGTTAGAAGTGTTTATTTAAAATATGATAATTTACTTATGATTCAAACTTCAATAGATAAAAAAGATATAAGACGCGCTAATAGTTTAATAAAACAAGCTTTTAAAGAAATGAAATTAGGTAAATTTACAGATGAAGAATTGGAAGCTGCTAAATCTAGTTTTATATTCTCACTTAATTTAGCTTTGGATGATCCAGCTGGTATACTTAATAATTATGTATTTCATGTAATTAGTGGGTTACCTTTAATAGAAGATAGAATGAAATTAATTAATGATGTTACAAAAGAAGAAATTGTCGCTTTATCGAGTAAAATTAAACCTATTTTAGAATTTGTGTTAGAGGGAGATACCAATGGAAACAATTAAGATACAAGGAGTAAATGAAGAAATATATAAAACTATTAGTAATGATGGGCTATTAATTTATATATGGAAAAATCCTTATGCTAAAAGTTTTAATTTAACTTTAAATGTTAAGTATGGTTCTATTCATACAGAATTTAATATTGGTAATAATAAATATCAAGTACCAGATGGTATCGCTCACTTTATGGAACATATTAAATTTAATGTAAAAAAAGATTTGACTGCTAATGATTTGTTTGACCCTCTTGGAAGTGATATAAATGCTTTTACAACTTTTAAATATACAAGTTATATTGTAAATGGTGTAAATAAATTAGAAGATAATTTAAATAATTTACTTGATTATGTGTATAATCCTTATTTTACGAAAGAAATGATTGATAAAGAAAAAGGAATTATTGCTTCAGAAATTAATATGGGGTATGATCAACCTTATAATAGACTTTATTTTGAATTTAATAAAAGTATTTATAAAAAAGAAAAATATCGTAATTTAATAAGCGGGGAAGTAAGGGATATTAAAAAAGTTGGGTTAAAAGATATTAAACTTATTTATGATACTTTTTATCATCCTAAAAATATGTTTTTAATAGTTACAGGTGATGTTAATCCTTATGAAATAGAAGCAATTGTTAATAATAATTTAAAGAAAAAGAAATTTGTTGATTATAAAAATCCTATTATAGAAGAAGTAAAAGAACCTCGTGGTGTTAATGAATCATATAAGGAAGTATTTGCTAATGTGGAAGTGGCTAAAGCTAAAGTGGGTCTTAAAATACCTAAGAAAGATTTTGGAAATATAGAAAATATTAAACTTAATATTATTCTTTCAATTATTTTAAATAGTAATTTTGGTGATACTTCAGATTTAAAAGAAGAGTTGTTACAAGATAATTTAATTACTTATTTAGGTTTTTCAAGATATGTTATGAAAGATTATGTTATTATAGATATAACAATTGAAAGTAAATTTATAGATGAAGCGATTAAAAGAATAAAACTTGCTTTGGATAATTTAGTGATGGATGAAGATACTCTAAAAAGAAAAGTTAATTCTTCTATTGCTACTTTAGTTACTAATTTTGATTCTAGTGAACAAGTAAATACTATGATTCAAAATCATTTGATTTATTATGATGAAGTTGTGCCTAATGTTAAAGAAATTTATGAGGCAATAACAATGGAAGAAGTTAAAAATGTCATAAAGAAAATTAATACTAAAGAAATGGCAGTTATAAAAATGGATAAAAATACTAATGAATAGTGTTTTTTTCTTTTATATTATTGATTAAAATTTTAAATTAAGTTACAATTTTAGTAGTGATTGCTATGGATATTTATAAGAATTTAAATGATATGATAGAATTTATTGAAGATAATTTAAAAGATAATGTTGATTACAAAAAACTTGCTAAAATTGTTGGAGTAAATGAATATACAATAGGGAGAATATTTCCAGTTTTATTTGGTATTACTTTAGGTGAGTATGTTCGAAAAAGAAGACTTACTTTAGCAGGGCGAGATTTAGCACAATATAATTTGAAAGTTATGGATGTAGCAGTATCTTATGGTTGGTCAAATGCTACAGCTTTTTCTAGAGCTTTCTTTAGTTTTCATGGAATTAAACCAAGTGAAGTAAAAGGTAACGCTGGTAAATTGAAATTTTATCCTAAAATAAAATTAGAAGTTCCTAAAATATCTCAAGAAATAACTTATGAAATAATAGAAATGAATGAACTAAAACTATATGGTTTAGGTGTTAAAACAGATGATGCGCATATAAAGAAAGATGCACCTAATTTTTTTAAAGAAATGGTAAGTAAATATAATAATTTAAGACATCCTGATTATGGAATGGTTGTTTATGAACAACGATTTTATTCGGATAATTATGAATATTGGGTTTTATGGAATGAGAAGATAGAAGGTTTTAAAGAATGGGTTATTCCTAAATCTAAATGGTTAAAGTTTCATATACCGAGTATTGAAGCTAAAGATATCCAAGATATGAGCGATTTATTTTATTATCAATTTATTATAACTTGTAATTATAATTTGAGAGAAATACCCGAACTTGAATATTATCATGATGGAGTAACCGAGTTTCTAGTTGCTATTAACTGACTTTTTTTGCAAAATATAAGTCAGTTTTTTTATGATAAGTTGTGTTATATTATTGAGCATTAAAGAGTG
>CANDSI010000181.1 GCA_947388575.1 uncultured Mycoplasma sp. | reverse complement strand
AAATATTACCATTACTTAAAGTAAAAGAAGTATACTGACTATTAAAAGTAGATGATGAAGTCATTCCTTCTTCTAAAGCTCCATAATATAAAAATGGTTTCATAGTAGAGCCTACTTGTCTATTCGCTTGTGTTGCTCTATTAAATTGACTTTTAGCATAATTAACACCACCTGATAAAGCAATTATACCCCCAGTTTTAGGATCAACAATTATACTAGCAGATTGTAAATCCGTATCATTCATATATTTTAAGGTATTTTTTTCTAAAGTCTCTTGGGCATTTAAATCTAAATAAGTATAAACTTTAATTCCCCCACTTTGAATTAATTTTTCTGGGATTGTTTTAATACTTTTAAGTTCACTCATCACGGCATCTTGATAATATAAAAGCATATCCAAATTTTCTTCTGCTACTTTACCATAAATCGGTATTTGTTCTTGAAATAAAGAGTCAAATTGTTCTTGGGTAATGTAACCATTTTGAACCATACTTCTTCCTACCATTTTAGCTCTTTTAATAGACAAATCATAATTAGCCTTAGGATTATAATATTCTGGACTATTTGGAATACCTGCCAAAATAAGAGCTTCTTCTAGCGTTAAATCTAATGGTTCTTTATTAAAATAATATCTACTAGCATTCCCTATTCCATAATTACCTTGCCCATAATTAATATTATTAAGATAACCCTCTAGTATTTCATCTTTAGTAAAATGAACTTCAAGTTCTAAAGTTAAAAAAGCTTCTTCAATTTTTCTTTTCCAAGAAGTATTAAAATCTAGATAAATATTTTTAATATATTGTTGAGATATTGTTGAAGCTCCTTGAGTTATTTTACCATTTTTAATATTCTGATACATAGCTTTAGCAATCCTAAGATAATCAAATCCATGATGTTTATAAAAATTTTTATCTTCAATACTAACAACCGCATTTATCAAATTATAATTAACATCTTCCAAATCAACCCATTTGCGAGTCTTACTTCCCTGATAAACAAGTTCATCTTTACTATCATACAAATAAAATTGTCCAGCTGTTCTAAGTTCCAATTTAGGACTTAAATAAGCATAAGTATATAAACCAATTATAACAATAATAAAAGATAAAAAGCCAAAAATACAAGACTTCATCATAAATCTAAGCACTTTCATTTATGCCTCACCCTTATTAATATGATATAAAATAAATAAATTATAATAAAAAAGCATTAAATAGTTTGACAAAAAAGGATATTATATGATATTCTAAAATTACTTAGGAGAATGTCTATGAAAAATATTATCAACAATATTAGACGAAGAAGACAAGACACACTTGTAGAAAAGTAAACTATTACTGGATACAAGTGAATTTTATAGTGCTTGTATTCATAGAAAATAAAAAATTAAGCCTATGTGTACAAGCATATAGGTTTTTTATATTGTAAATAATATATACATCTAGTATAATTTAAACATAAAAGAGGCGATTATATGAATCACAATCTTAATATCAAAGTATATGAAAATAACATTTTATTATCAGCAACAGATACAAATTGTTTAATTGAAGATAATTTCTTAAGTTACAACACTGATAGTGATAACATTAGAATTAATTTAAAAGATTTTAGTTTTACCAAAGAAAATGTTGAAAGTATATTAAAAATAACTAAAGAAAAATGCACATTAACGTTAAAAGAAATAAAACAAAGTATGGATATTCCTCTAGATTATATAAATTATACTTTTGAAAATAATAAAAATGTATATCTTGAATATAAGCTTATAAGTCAAGATTTCCCTTTAAAAATAATATTAGAAATTGGAGATGAAAAAGATGAAATATAAAATAGAAATACTAGAAGAAAAAATAAAAGCTGCCTTAAAAGAATTAGGCTATGAAACCGAATGTATTGTTATTAATCCTTCAAATAGACCAGAACTAGGTGATTATCAATTTAATGGTATTATGCTCCTAGCTAAAATCTATCATAAAAATCCTATTGAAATTGCAAGTGAATTAGTTTCTAAAATAAAAGACTTTCCAGAAATTAAAGAAGCATCAGTCGCTGGTCCTGGTTTTATCAATTTAACATTTACAGACGAATTTTTACTAGAATTTATGAATGATAGTAAGAAAGATATAACAAGCAACTATAATTTAGGAATTAATAAAACCATCGTTTTAGATTATGGAGGTCCAAATGTTGCTAAAGTATTACATGTTGGTCATTTAAGAAGTGCCAATATTGGTGAAGCCTTAAAAAGATTATGTAATGCTGTTGGATGCACTACTATCTCTGATGTTCATCAAGGAGACTGGGGACGCCCAATGGGTATGGTTATATTAGAGATTAAAAATAGATATCCTGATTTAGCATACTTTAAAGAAAATTATAATGGCGAAGTAGTAGATTTTGAAATAACAAATGAAGATTTAATTGAATTATACCCTATCGCTACCACTAAAGCTAAAGAAGATCCTAAAATTATGGAAAGTGCTAGAACAATTACATATGAATTACAAAACAAACATAAAGGTTATTATGCATTATGGCAGAGTATTGTTAAAACTAGTTTAGATGAAGTAAAAAAAATATACAAAGATTTAAACACAACCTTTGACTATTGGTATGGTGAATCAGATAATTTTGAATATATGGATAAAACATTAGAATTCTTATATAGTAAAAACGTTATAACAGATAGTGAAGGTGCTAAGGTAATTGATGTCAAAGAAGAAAGTGACAAATTAGAAATTCCTCCATTAATAGTGATAAAAAGTAATGGAGCTGTCTCATATGAAGCGACAGATTTAGCCTGTCTTTATGAGAGGATGCAAGATTTTAAACCAGATGAAGTATGGTATATGACAGATAAACGTCAAGAATTACACTTTACTCAAACATTTAGAGCGTCATACAAAAGTGGATTAGTTCCAGCATCTACAAAATTAGTATTTAATGGTTTTGGTACTATGAATGGTCCAGATGGTAAGCCATTTAAAACTCGTGATGGTGGAGTTATGCCTCTTAAAGATTTACTAGACATGGTAACAATAGAATGCGAAAAAAGATTAATGGAAAACATCACGGAAAATCGTAATAAAATAGCTAGAATAATAGCAGTTGCAGCAATAAAATATGCTGATCTTTTACCATATAGAGCAACAGATTACAATTTTGATATAGAAAAATTTACAGATTTAAATGGAAAAACAGGAACATATCTGTTATATTCTACAATTAGAATGAAATCACTTTTACAAAAAGCAAAAGAAAATAACATTGAATTTAACGAAATGAAAAATATTAATAACAATGCTATTAAAAAAATTATTATAGCAATGTTAGATTTAAAAAGAGTAATAAAAAGAAGTTTTGAAAATTGTTCTCTAAACGAAATTGCAGAGTATTTATACAAAATAACTAATCTTTATAACAATTTCTATGCCGAAAATAAAGTTTTAACAGAAGAAAACTTAGAAACCAGAGAAAGCTTTTTAGCACTTACCAAAATTATATATGATAACAATTGTTACTTACTAAATATATTAGGAATAAATATCCCTGAAAAAATGTAATTTAAGATTGACAAATATATGAGTTTATATTACAATTACAAAAGTTAG
>CANDSI010000180.1 GCA_947388575.1 uncultured Mycoplasma sp. | reverse complement strand
CATTAAAATCTTTAACTTCATCATCCGAAAATTCTACATCAACTTTGGAACTATACATATTGTTAAATAATTTTGTTAATTTAACAATGTCTAAACTTTCTTCCATTAAATTCAAATAATTTACAATATTGTTTATATATATTTTATTCTCTATATTTTTTCCTCCTTAAAATATTTATCCCACTCATCTATATTAAAGAATCTACGATGATAAAGGATATATCGTATTTTCAAATTAAAAGGGGATACCATCAAATAACGGTGTCCCCAAAACTTAATCCATTTCCATTTATTTTTAGTTATTCTCATACTTTTAACTCCTGATAAACATCAGCCCATAAGCCTAAATTTTCATCATACATTTTCTTATAATTAGAAATAATTTTTTTTGAATTATTGACTATCATACTTAAAGAATCTTCTATTTCTTTAAAGTCTTTTTCTTTACTCCATGAATAAAGATAATTCATAGAATAACCACCTGTATCTAAACCTAAATATTTTGATACAACATAAGCAATTGACTCTGCCTCGGTTTCATATTGATTTCTATGTTCTTCATACTCTATATTATTGTTTTTTAAATGTTGATGAGCAAGACCATGAGCATATTCATGAACGATAACTTTCAATCGCATAAGATTACTTAATCCTTTTCTAATAGCGATAGTATTTGTTTCAAAATCACAATAGCCTTTAGCTCCATCTTTTATATCTTCATATTTTACTTTAAATCCATCTTTATAAATTGCTTTAATAAATGTATCAGCAACACCATCTGCAGATGGGTCTTCTAAAACTGGATTTAATTCTTCCTCGATCGCATCCATAGGCATATTAGTATCAGTTACACTAAAGACATTACCTAATCCAAAGCCTGATAACTTTTGTTTATGAAAAACAACTCGATTATTAGTTTTATCTTTATACATTTGTTTTTCTTCATTTGTTAATGCAAAATATGGTTTATAAGAAACACTTTCATCATCAGCTATAATTTTGGCTATATTATAAAACTGGGGCATATAAACTTTAATGCCATCGTAATCACCTTTATTTACATTATAACCCATCTTATTGAATGTTGTTTTAGATGCAACATATTGGGCTGTAGGGTCTTGTAACCATATAAGCAATTGATTATTGAAAGAGTAATTATTAAAATTGACAAGATTATCTAAAAACTTCTTAATATCACTTTCACTACTAAATTTTTTAATCGCCTCTTGTTTTAGTTCATAAATAATATTTTTTAATTCATCTTCGATTCGTTCTTTTTCGGCGTCATCTTTTGTTTTACGAAATTCAAATCCAAGATCGTTAATTTTCTTTAATTTTTCTTCTATTATTAAATATTCCTCCTATATTCCTATATGACCATCATCAAGGTCATTTTTTTCATTATTTTTTTGATAATAAATATTTTTTACCTTATCGTAAATTTCATCTATTGGCATATCATAATATGAATGAATAATGTTGATTACTTTGGAAAAATCACCAGTATAATAACACTCGTGATTATTTAACTCATATCGAATTAAATCATCTATATTTATCCTTGATACAAAATCTTTTTTTAACTTTGGGGCAGTATTCTTTAAAAAGTTATCCAGTTTTTCTTTATTGGATTTATGAATATAACCACCTGCACCAACTGAAATATACTCGTTATCAGGAGCATCTTTATGAGTTTTATTTTCATCAAACTGGTCATTACCAAAAGCCCAAAATACTCCTGTTTTATTTAACTCTTTATTAAAATTATCATCATATTCTTTTTTTATTTCTTCAAATATAAACTATTCCTCCTAAATACTTATATCACTAAAATCTAAATGATATTTTTCCTTTAAAATGTCTAGTGCCTCATTATAGACATAATCTTTGATTTCACTATCACCAAACATAATATCAAGTGATTCATCAATAAGTTTTTTATCAAAATTATTATATGATAAGTCTGCAAGTCTATTAGCACATACTTCAATAATTGGATTTTCACTTATTGATACATCTCTAGCATCTAACCATTCGGGAGTTAACTCCAAATCAGGATAGTCTTCTTCAGCAATTTTTAAAGCTTCATCTAAATTATCAGTATCTATTTTCATCGTTTTTTCCAAAACTATTTTTACATCAATATATTTAGCCATAATACCTCCTAAATTTTTATATTTAATTCTTTTCCTAAAAATTGATTTACTTGTGAAAGAGAGAAGTCGATAGCATCATCAAAATTATCCTTACTAAAATATTGAGCTTTCTCTAAATCATCCTGCATATAAAGATTTTGATTATTTTTTTCTTTAGAAGTAATAACCATTAAATCTTTATCCGTTTTTGATTCGCAAGACCATATATAAAATTGGTCGTCTGTTAACTGGTTATAAAGGGATAACATCAATCCTTGCTCTCTACCATCACAAAAAGGTTCAATACTTCCATAGATATCTTTTTGATATGGTTGTAATTGCTTAATCAAACGATTTATAAAAATTTCACTTGTTTGTAAACTGCTCGTTTTAGTAATATCAATTCTATTACTAACTTTTTCTAAATAATCACACACTTTTTGACTATTATTGTTTTCAATATCTATAGTACATATAGCCCAATCCTCTTTTGTCAATTTAATCCTTGAATCAGGATATACAGAGTCATAGAATGTTTGTAACTCTTCATGAGTAATAGTTCTTTTTAAACTGTTATAATGATTGACTATAACATCAACATAATTTTTTTGATTTTTTTCTATTATAATTCCTCCTATATTTTTATATTTTTTGTTAAATCATCTATATGGGTAACAATATTATCTAAACAATCATCCTCGAGTGGGTCAAAGGTAGTATAATTTAAACGGTCATCTTTATAAACATTAATCCATCTACTGCAATCATGCTCAATAAAGATATTCATATTTTCATCATTTAAGACATACACCATAACAGGGAAGTCTTCTCTATATTTTGAAAGAGAATATTTATTTTTTAAATTTGATATAACATCATCTCTTATTTTATTCTCGGACTCAACTTCTTTTATACAATTTGTTATTTCACTTTCACTAAATCCAAATTGCTTTAACAAATCGGGTGCAACTTTGTCAAATTCTTTTTTTGTTTTACTATAATTTATAATCATTCCTCCTTAACTAATATATTTTCTATGTGAAAATTTCACATTACTTTGATTAACCATTGCATAATGCATTGTTGTATCAATTTTTGTATGACCTAATAATTTTTGTACTTGTTCTATTGGCATTCCTTTATCAATAGCTGTAGTTGCCATAGTTCTTCTAAATTTATGGGGATGAACTTTTTTTATATTTAGTTTTTTACCCATATTTCTAATAATGCTTTCAACTGCTGATATTGTAATTCTATGATATGGTTTTATTTTTGAAACAAAAAGAGCTTTTTCTTCATCAGTTCTTAAATTCAAGTATTGTTGTAAATGAATTTTTGTTCTTGCATCAAAATAAACTTCTCGCTGTTTATTTCCTTTGCCTAGAACTATACAAGAGCGATCTTCAAAATTTACATCATCAATATTTAAATTTACTAATTCACCAACTCTCATTCCTGTTGAAATAAATAATTCTATTATTGCTAATTCTCT
>CANDSI010000179.1 GCA_947388575.1 uncultured Mycoplasma sp. | reverse complement strand
GATGTGGTGGTGTGAGAGGGAATAAATAAAATAATTATTTATTCTCTACTCGATTCTTCTTCTGTTAATTGAAAACAAAATCTTTTTGGAAATCTATCTATATTTCTCTTTACTGCTTGATTAACTTTTTTAGTTTCATAGTTATACAACATTGCGACATCACTATCTAACATAACTTGCTTTTCTCTTATTGTATAGATTAAATTTTTAATATCTTCATTGGAAAAATTGGCAAGATTATTTTCTACCATAATTGCACATCCTTTTCTATTAAATTTGAATATTTGTTGAAAAATAATAAGAAATAATAACATAAGAAAAATAAAAAATTGAAATTAAATTATTTGGAGCTACTGGGCAGAATCGAACTGCCGACCTACAGGTTACGAATCTGTTAAATAGCTTTTTATAAATTTTCATAAACTTCTCCAAAGTATTATAAAATAAGGCACTTGGCAGGTTGGTTTTATCATAAATTTTTATAATTTTTTATAGCTTATTACAACTTTCGTCACTTTTTCGTCACTTGGTAACGATTTATAATCTTATACTGATTTTGCATCAAGTAATGTATTCATTCTAGTAGCTACTTCTTTAAATTCATTTTCAAAGAAGTGGCTATAGATTTTGTCAGTAACAGTAACACTAGAATGTCCAGCACGTTTGCTAATAACTTGAGCCTGAATACCACTTGAAATTTGCAAAGAAATGCTAGTATGTCTTAAACCATGAAATGTAATTCTTTTTAAGTTATATTTCTTGATAATTTTTTCTAATATTTTAGATGGAGTGTCAGGGTGCATATCAGCACCAAAGTCAGTAGTGAAAACTCTAATGGAATTTTTCCAACTACTACCAAGTAATAATCGTTTTTCAGATTGCTCTGCTTTGTATCTTTTTAAAATTTGCTTAGTTACATCAGTAATATAAATAGTTCTATTGCTTGTTTCTGACTTTGTACTCTTTTCAAATATCCCATATTGTGGCAAATATTGGGTAGTTTTATTTATGGTAATTGAAGAAGCTTCAAAATCTATGTCAGCCCATGTTAAGCCTGTTATTTCGCCACGTCTACAACCACTATCTAAAGCTAACATTATAATGGCTTGATATTTCAATGGTTCATTTTGCAATGAATTAATCAGAATTTCTACTTCTTCTGGAGAATAACATTCTATTTGCTTTTGCTTAACCTTAGGTTTTTCAATAAATGAATTAGGATTTGTAGAGATATAACCCCACTTTACAGCCTTATTTAATGCGATAGAAACTGTAGCATAAATTTCTTGAATAGATTTAGTAGATAGAGAAGTGGTAGTTCTTAAATTAGTGTAGAAATCTTCTAAAATTTTTACATTCAATTCCTTCAATTTAACTGTACCAATAGCAGATATTATTTTGTTAGTCCATAATTCATAAGTTTTATAAGTTTTTAGTTCTATTTCGCTTTGCTTAGAAGACAGCCACTCATTAAATAATTCAGCTACTGTCATTTTATTTTTCTTTATATAGGTGTTATTCTTTAATTGAATTTTAAGCTCATTTTCACGTAATACCGCTTCTTTTTTACCGCCTAAAAAGGTTTCTATATGTCTAATTCTTTTAGTTCCATTATAACCAATAGGAATGTCTATTTTATATTTCTTATTTTTTATTATTTCTTGAACTGCCATTTTTCTTTCTCCTTCCATGAATATCACTGTCATTTAATATCCAAGAAATATATTCTTCTAATGTCATATAAAAATATTCAGTGACGTCTTTCTTCTTTTCTTTTACTTTTTCTAGCCATTTTGTAAGATACTCTTCTGTTTCATGTCCTTCTTTAATTCTCTTTCTAATATTAGCTTTTACTCTTCTAATAGCTTTTTTTTCTGCATTTAAGTTTTGAACAGATTTAACTCTTCGATTATATTCAGAACAGGTATATCTTTTAGATTTATAATCTTCATCAGTTTCATCAAGGTATTGAGGTCTGATATTGTCGCAGAATCTCTTACCATCATGAGTGGCAATAAAAAAATTATTACATAGTTCACAATTCTTTAAATTTATTTGTTGTTCTATAACATATTTTAATGAAGCTAGTAGAATATCAACAAAGTCATTACAATGATATTGATATACTAAATTATTATTAGTTACTAATGATTTTAATATATCTAAATCTGATTCTACTATATTAGCATAATTGTTTTTAATTACATCTTTATTTGATATATCTTCTTTTATATATAATGAGTTCTGCTGTTCTATGAAATTCTTATTTTTATCATTATCTAAATTAAGAATTGTACAATTAGGAACAGTATAACCTTTCATAGTAGAAAAAAAGAACAAAAAAGGTTCTATTTTCATTAAGTTATCGTCTTTTAAAGCGATTTCTAAAAATTCATCTATATAAAGAAGCAATAAAGTAAGTTCTTTAAAATCTTTAGCAGAGATACTAATATCTTCAATTGTTATATCAGGATAATCTAATTCTTCTAGTAAACTGGAATCTTTAATTTGAATATGGTTTTTTTGAGCAATAAATCTTAGCTTTTCATTAGCAGAATGTTGTATAGTATTAAAGAAAAGAGTTAATAGCCCTACATTTTTGTAGCTTTCCAATTTGAATTTATCGTTATATGCTAATGAGGATAATTGATTCAAAATAAATGTAAAGGAAGTTCCAAGAGGATAACACTTATTATTAAAAAATTCTATATTGAGTTTTTTTAAAAAAGTGATGTTCATATCTATTTTTTTATTCATTTCTGCCTCCAAGTAATCAAAATAAATTTTAATTATATAAAAATTTTCAGAAAGTTAATAGCTTACTAATTATGAAATAATCATATATACATCAGTTTAAAGTAATCAAAGCAAAATTATCTATTGATTTAGTATTGGCAAGCAAAAACAATCTTGTTATAATATTCTCGGTAATCAAAGTAAAAGAAAATACATTTTGATTACTGAAATATATTACAACATTATTGTTGTGATGTCAATAGTTTTGCAGAACTAATTATTAAAGAAAGAGGAGGAAATATCATGAACAAAGAAATCAAATTAGCAATGTTTGAAGCGGATTTGAAGCAATTCGAATTAGCAAAATTGTTAGGATTACATGAAGGAAATCTAAGTAAAATGCTAAATAGGCAAGAATTGAGTGAAGAAAAGAAACAGAAAATTCTTGAAGTTATAAGAAATGCAAAGGAGGAAAATACAAATGAATGAACAAAAAGAGAATTTTAATCTTAAAGAGATGGCAGAATTTTTGAATTGTTCACCTAGTATGATAAGGAAACTAATTTATAACAATGAGATTCCATACTATAAAATTGGAAACCGTTATTATAGTAATAGGATTATGCTTTCTACTTGGTTAGCAAAAAAATATCAAAATGGAATGAAGGAGGATATAGAAAATGTATAAAGAATTAGAAGATGAAGAATTTTTGAAGTCAATGTATAATTTAAATTTGCCATTGGCTGAAATAAGTAGAATGACTAAAGAGGAATTGCTAAGTGACGATACATTTTATGATATTTTTGATATTGATGACTTGGTAGAAAGAGAAAGGAAAGTGACTCAATTAGAAAAGAGAGCAGAGGAATTTGGATGTAAGCCAGATTTTAA
>CANDSI010000178.1 GCA_947388575.1 uncultured Mycoplasma sp. | reverse complement strand
ATAAAAAAGGATAATAAAGAAACAAAGATTAATTTTGTAATAGAAAATTATAATTTAATATCAATAATTGTTACGAAAGATGAAGATAAAACGAATTATAGTTTTAATATAGAAATAGATAAATTAGAAGTAGAAGGAAACTTGGAAGTGGAAGTTAAAAGAGTGGCTAATAAAAAAATATCAACTAGTATTTTATTAGATGTTAAGGGAAAAAATGATAAAGATAATTTTGATATAAATTTGAAATTTAATAATATTACTCAAGTTGGAGGTACTATTCAAAATATTCCAAAAAATAATATTGTTAATTATGAAAATTTAAGTGAAGAAGAAAAAAGAAATATAGAAAATAAATTAAATGATATTTTATCTAAATTACCATTTAAAGATTTATTTAAAAATAATGAAGAACAAAATTTTTGTGATATAGCTTCTGATTGTGAATGCCTAAATAGTATATGTACTTGTAGTTATTTAGATGAATATGGTATAAAACAAACTATTAACTGCGCTCTATAAATTATTATTATAATTTGGGAATGACTTGTAATATAAAAAGTTTTTTGGTATAATTAGTTTGCCTTAAAACTTTTTTATTTTAATTATTTAGAAATGGAGTTGATATTATGAGTAAAATAAAACTTTTTAGTTTGGGTGGATTAGATGAAAATGGTAAAAATATTTATTGTGTAGAAATTGATAAAGATATTTTTATTTTCGATTGTGGTCTTAAATATGCAAGTGGTAATATGTTAGGAATAGATTATATTATTCCAGATTTTACTTATTTAGTTAATAATAGAAAGAGAATTAAAGGATTATTTATTACACATGGACACTACGAAAATATGGGAGCAGTTAATGATTTATTATCTGTTATTCCTAATTTGAAAGTGTATGCGACTAAATTTACAAAGTATGTTTTAATTGATATGGGTGTAAATAAAGATAATATCTTTGAAATAAAAGCTCATAAGAAAATGAATTTTGGTCCAAATAGTATTTTTCCAATAAGTGTTTCACATAGTAGTCCAGATTCAGTTATGTATGTTATTAATACAAAAGATGGAGCAATTTGTTATACAGGTGATTTTATTTTTGATCCCTCTATGATGGGTGCTTATGATATGGATTTAGGAAAAATAGCATATGTTGGTAAACAAGGAGTTCTATGTTTACTTAGTGAATCTGTATTTAGTGAGAATATTGGACATACTAGTCCTAATCATAAATTGGAAGAAATATTTAAAAAGACTATTAAAAATGCGAAGGCAAGAATTATGTTTATGGTTTTACCAACTCATCTATATACTATTCAAGAAATATTTAAATCAGCAGAAAATTCACATCGTAAATTAGTTATTATGGGTAAGAGATTACAAAATATGATTAGTTTTGGTTTAAAAGAAGGGTATTTATCTATTCAAGATGGTATTTTAGGGGACTTATCTAATTTAAATGATAGTAATACAATTTTATTAATCTGTGATGATAAAGCTAGTCCTTATGCTGCAATATCTAAAATTTATAATGGTTATGATAAATTTATTAAACTAAGAAAAAATGATACTGTTGTTTTTGCTGAACCAAGATATGATAGTAATGAAAAGTTATTGGTTAGGTTGGAAAATGATTTAGCAGAGTTTGGTTGTGAAATAGTAAATATTCCTAGTGATAAAATGATTTTACATCATGCTTCAAGTGAAGATTTAATGCAAATGATTAAGCTTATGAGACCTAAATATTATATGCCTGTTAAAGGAGAATATCGTTATATGGTAGGTAATGCTGATTTAGCTTATAGTCTTGGTATTCCTCGTGATAACATTATTTTAAAACAAAATGGAGAAGTTGTAGAATTTATTGATGGTGAACTTACAAAAAAACAAGAAAAAATTAAAGTTAATGATTGTTTAATTGATGGTAAATCTAGTGATGATGTTGGAGAACTTGTTATTAAAGATAGAGAAATGTTAAGCGAAAATGGTATCGTTTTAATAAGTGCTACTGTTTCTAAACAAGAAAAAGTATTACTGGTTGGACCAGAAGTAACTACTAGAGGTTTTATTTATATTAAAGATAGTGGTGAAATTATTAAAGAAATAAAAAAGATAAGTGCGACAGTAATTGAGAGGAATATTACTCCTAATTATGTTGATTATAATAAGATTAAAACTGAGATTAGAGATGAATTATCAAATTATTTATATGGTGAAACAGAATGTAAGCCGATGATTATTGCAGTAGTTCAAGAAGTTTAGCTTGACAACTGTTTTTTCATACTTTATAATATCTTCTTCAAGGAGGGATAATATGAATTTTTTAAAGGCATATAAAGAAAGAATAGAAGGGTCGCCAAATTATGAAGATGACTATGTGTATTATTTAGTTGAAAGATTTATAAAAGAATATATTCCTAAAGTAATTGAAGAATGTATAATTGCTAAGAATTCAAAAGTGGACATTGCTTATCATAATATAGAAGAGTTTTTTAGAAAAATAATGGTAAATGATATTGCTACAGCAGTAAGAAGCGGTAATATAAAAGGAGTAATTATCCCTGATACTCAAGTTGAAAATACACAAGAAGTACAAGAAACTTCAAGTATAAGTAAAACTACAGCTATTCCTTTAGATATGTACATAAATAAATTTTCTTCTTATATTTCACGAGCAGTACAATTTATTTATGATTTACCATTTAAGTCAAACAGTGCTCATCTTGAAGCAGATTTAATGGATTTTATTGACTATTATTACACTCAACTTCAATGTGATGATGTTATTAGAACCTTAACTCCTGAAGAGGAAGCGCTAAAAAAATATAGAAGTTATATATTCTTTTGATAGGGGCATAGCTAAATTTGGAAATTTAGAATTTCCTGGTTTGGATTTACATGAATTTGGTAAATGTATTAATTTACTTCCTGCTAAAGATATAACTGATTATGCTAGTAGAAGTAAAGATGTAAGAATTGAAAATGTATATAAATTTGAATTTAATTTACAAGATCTTGAAAGACTATATGCTAAAACACAACAAGTTGTATCAAAAGAAACAGTTACTGGAGAAACAGTTGTTAGATAGTATAAATATTAGAAATTCATCCATATTAATAATGGGTGAATTTTTTATGAAAGAAAAACAAAATGATAATATAATTTTTTTAAATTTAATTTATCAAAATGCGGAAATGGGATTAATTGGTATTGATGTAGTATTAAAAAAAATAACTGATGAAAAACTTGCAAAATTAATTAATGAACAAAAAGAAGAATATGAGCATATTTGTAAAGATGTAAAAGAAATATTGATTAAATATGGGGCTCAAGAAGAAGAAATCCCAAAATTTAAAGAATTTAGCAGTAAACTTATGAGTGAAGTAATGAGTATAGGTAGCGATGATAAAAAAATTGTTAAATTGATGATGGAAGGTAGTCAAAAAGGAGTTATTGAATTACAAGAAAATTTAAACCAATATAACAATAATGATTCAGAAATAGTAGATCTTGCTAAAAAGTTACTTGATACAGAAGAACATAATAGAGAAGAGTTAAAAAAATTTTTATAGTTTTTTTAACTCTTTTTTCCAGAAAAAAAGAGTAAATAAAATTTATAAGAAAAAATATAGTAATTAATTGA
>CANDSI010000177.1 GCA_947388575.1 uncultured Mycoplasma sp. | reverse complement strand
GTAAAAGTGGATTAGGTGATATCCTAGGAAAGTTTCTAAAGATATGCTTTTGGGGAGGAATAATCTTACTTGCAATATTACCATTTGCATTATATGCTTTAGGACTAAATCTAAACACAACAGCGATAGTAATATATCCAAATGGGATAGTATTGATTGTTATGGCACATCAATTTATTAAATTATTTGAAAGCCTAAAAAATGAAAATCCATTTTGTGAAAATAATGTGAGGACATTAAAGAAAACAGCAATAGCAGCGGTCGTGGAAGCAGGATTTTGGCTGATAGATATAATTTATGAAATAGCTCTTGTAAAGGTTTTGGACATAGTTATTATAGTTGTTCTAATATTTTTATGTGTTCTATTTTTAGCAGTTGCAATAGCCTTATATATTTTGGCAGAATTGTTTAAAGAAGCAACAATATATAAAAGGGAAAATGAATTAACAATCTAAAATAGGTCCAAAAAGAAAAGAAGAAAGGATATTGATTATGATAATAGTAAATTTGGATGTAATAATGGCAAAGAGAAAAATAAGTTCACAACAGCTGGCAGAAAAGCTAGAGATAACACCTGCAAATTTATCTATACTTAAGACTAATAAAGGTAAAGCAATTAGATTTTCTACTTTAGATAAAATATGCGAGGTTCTAGAGTGCACGCCAGGAGATATATTAGAATATAGGGAAGGGGAGAAAAAAAATGATTAATATATTTGTAGCATCAATAATTTTTGGAATATGGAGTATAATCTTATTTTTTGAGAAATCAATAGGGTTATCAATACTATTATTTGTAGCACCATTTACAATATATATAATTTGCAAATTAGAAAAGAAGGAAAGAGTAGTAAATAGAAAGGCGAAGTTTTTAATGATACCAATACTTTTACTATCAGCTACATATTTTATATATAATAACAAATTTTTTAATATCATAAATGTTTGGCTAATCATAGTACTTGTAGCATATATGCTATATAAGCTTTTAAATGAGGATATAAAATATAATTTCTCATTAATCACAAACACACTAAAGATGTATTTTAAACCATTTAGTTTTATAGAGACGACTTTTGATAAATTGGCGAATAGTTTTGCCGAGAGAAAGAAGGCAAAAAATAAAAATGATAATACAGACAGAATGAAAAAAATAGCAAAAGCGATAGTTATTACTTTCCCAATTTTATTAGTTGTTATTGTGTTACTTGCCTCAGCAGATGAAGTATTTGGAAGTATATTTGCCAATATAGAGGAATGGATAACTAAAATTATTTTACAAATAAAAATCCCAGAATTAATAGGAAAAGTGCTACTTATGGCATTAGTAAGTATATATTTATTAATGTTCTTTACATATATTTTTGATAAATATAAGATGCAAAAGCAAGAGTTAAAGAAGAGGAAAGAGCCAAAAGATAATTTTACAATAAAAGTAATTTTAGGAACATTGAATGTTGTATATGTAGTTTTTTGTGCGATACAAATACAATCATTATTTATGAAACATGTAGATATAAATTATGCACAATATGCAAGGCAAGGATTCTTCCAATTAATGATAGTTTCGATAATAAATTTAGTTATGATTTTGATTGCTAAGAAAAGTGAAAAACAAGATGAGAAAAAAAGCAATATTTATATAAATTTAATGTGTATAGCAATGATTATTTTTACACTAATAATTTTAGTTTCATCAGCACTAAGAATGTATTATTATGAAAGTGCTTATGGTTACACAATGCTTAGATTATTAGTTTACTGTGCGATATTTACAGAAGCAGTACTTTTAATACCAACAATAGCGTATATATTAAATATAAAGATAAATTTGTCAAGAGTTTATTTGTCAGTTATAATCACAGTGTATATTTGTATGAATTTTGCTAATTTTGATGCAATTATTGCTAAAAGAAATGTAGATAGATATATAGAAAAAGGCAAGATAGATGTAGAGTATTTGACTAAAAAAACAAGTACTGATGCAATTCCTGAGATAATTCGTCTAGAGCAATTAGGTGGATTAGATAGGTTAGACCAAAGAGCTCTAACGAGATATATAAATAAAATAAAATTAAAGTTAAATGAGAAAGATATGGATTTTAGGGATTTTAATTTATCAAAATACAATGCGAAGAAATTGTTAGAAGAGCTAGATAATAAAAATGGAATTAAATCGTTAGATGAAAAAGAGATTAGAGATATGTTAGAGACTAAAGATATTATAAATACATTAGAAAGAAGAGATATTATTTAAGGAGAGGTAGTTTTATGAGAGATAAAATACGATTAGGAATTTGTGGCTATGGAAATCTTGGAAAAGGTGTACAAAAAGCAATAGAAAAAGCAAAAGATATGGAACTAGAAGTAGTGTTTACAAGAAGAGATAAAAAAGAGATAGAAAGACAGTCTAATGTGCTTACATGTAATATGGAGGAAATAGAAAGTTTTAAAGATAAAATCGATGTATTAATTATGTGTGGTGGTTCAGCAACAGATTTGCCAACACAAGTGCCAATGTATGCAGGAAGTTTTAATACAGTAGATAGTTTTGATACACATTCAGATATACCTGAGTTTTTTGAAAGAGTAGACCAAAAAGCTAAATCTGGAAATAAAGTTTCTATAATATCTGTAGGCTGGGATCCAGGTATGTTTTCGATTAGTAGATTATATGCGGATTCTATATTACCAGAGGGACACACATATACATTTTGGGGAAAAGGTGTGAGCCAAGGACATTCTGATGCGATACGTAGAATTAAAGGGGTAAAAGATGCTAGACAATACACAATTCCAGTAGAAAGTGCTATGGAAAAAGTAAGAAATGGTGAAAATCCAGAATTATCTATAAGAGAAAAACATACAAGAGAATGTTTTGTTGTAGCAGAGGAAGGGGCAGATTTAGCAGAGATTGAAAAAGAAATAAAAACAATGCCAAAATATTTTTCTGATTATGATACAACAGTACATTTTATAAGTGAAGAGGAACTAGAGAAAAATCATAGTGGTATGCCACATGGTGGTAATGTTATACATATAGGAGAAACAGGGGAAAAAAATAAACAAGTAGTGGAGTATTCGGTAAAACTTGCATCAAACCCAGAATTTACAGGTTCAATCTTAGTAGCATATGCAAGAGCTGCATATTGTATGAATGCAAAAGGTGACAGTGGAGCTAAAACGGTATTTGATGTAGCACCTAGATTAATAAGTGCAAAAACAGATGAGGAACTATTAAGAATGGTATAGAATATTAAAATTCACAGTTTAGTAAGCTTAAAGTCCGCATAAGGTAGTTATATATAACTACCTTACGTAGATAAATAAAGCTTAAAACTGTGAATTTTAATTAAATTATTTCCTTTTCTTTTTTTGTGAAATTATACTAGCAATTTGATAAATTAATTCTTTATCTCTAGAAGAGCAATCTTTTAAGATAGTATTAAATTCTGTATTCAAATATGAAATAGAATTATCAGATGCTCCATTTAAGATATAGCTTTCAGAAGTATCAAGTACCATGCAAAGCTCATTTAAACGTTTTAGGTTAACATGAGTTTTTCCAGTTTCAATTCTACTGATATAAGCTATAGAAACTTTCATAATTTCAGCCAATTTTTCTTGAGTATAGCCTTTTTGAAT
>CANDSI010000176.1 GCA_947388575.1 uncultured Mycoplasma sp. | reverse complement strand
TTTCTATGTGTCATTTTTTATGTCCTTTTAGGTCACTTACTTTTTCTATTTGTATCTTTTTAGGGAATATTATTTTAAAAGTAGTAAATCTTTTAAGCTCACTTTCTACTTCAATCTTACCATTTTGTTTTTCAATTATTAACTTAGCCATATTTAAACCGATACCAACACTATTTTTAGTGGCATTAGTACTATAAAATCTTTTGAAAATATTTTTAATATCTTCTTTTTTAATACCTGGGCCATTATCAGTGATAATTATTCCTTGATATAAAGGATTGTCTTCTCCTTTGATAGTTATTCTACCCTCTTTATTTGGTAAATGCTCAATAGCATTTTTAATGATATTTGTTAAAGCTTCTTTAGTCCAATTCTTATCACAAACTAAATTACAATCTAAATCTTCAGTGATAATTTCGATATTTTTAAGTTCTAAAGCAATAGATAAAGTATCAATGATATTTCGTATTAATTCTTTTACTTTAACTTCTTCTTTTTTTAATTTAACTGAACCACTGTCAAGTTTGCTGTATTTTAAAAGAGTTGTGATTAACCATTCCATTTTTTCTAATTCTTTAGTCTCTTTATTTAAAAACTCTTCTCGCTCTTTTTTAGTTAAACTACTATCTTTTAATATATCATTGGTAACCATTAAAGCCGTTAATGGAGTTTTTAATTGATGGGATATATCTTCTAAGGTATTCATTAAATAGACTTGTTCTTTTTTTTCGTATTCACTTAATTCTTTTAATTTAATTGTTACTTTATAGATATCATTTTTTAAAATAGATAATTCATCTTCGTTATAATCAGCGATATTTAAATTATAATCCCCTTTTAAGATATCACTTAAATAATGGTTAATACTATTAATCTCTTTTTTATTTTTTAAAGTATAATAACAATATATTATTATAACACTTGATAATATTATTAAATAAAACATACTAGTTATTAGAACTATAAACTTACGCATCTCTTGATATGAAGTAATATTTTTTAAAGAATTATTATCAATTCCATATTTATTTAAAATATTAAATTTAGGCTTACTTTCAATAATTGTATTTATTATTTCTCTTTCATCCTCAGGATATTTTTCTACTAAAGAATTTATTATATTAGCATAACTATTGTATACATAATTATTATAGGTTTTTAATAATGTAACATTTAAACAAATCATTAATATTAAACTTGCTATAAATATAATAAGTACTTTTTTAATTTTCATAATCTACCTTGTATCCGAGCCCTCTTACGGTTAAAATCACTTTAGGGTTAGTAGGGTCATCTTCTAATTTCTCTCTTATTCTTTTAATATAAACAGTTAAAGTGTTATCATTAACATACTCTTCTTCAGTATCCCAGATTTCTGCTAAAATCGATTCTCTTGTAAATACTCTTCCTGGATGCATAAATAAAATTAAAAGTATTTTATATTCTAAAGCAGTTAAAAAAACTTTTTCATTATCTTTATAAACACAGGCTTCATTTAAATTGATTTTAATATTTTTAAATTCTAGTGTATTACTACTTTCTTTTTTGTATACTCTTCGAAGCACAGAATTTATACGACTGATTAACTCTCTAGTTTTAAAAGGTTTTGTTATATAATCATCGGCACCTGTATCTAATGCTTCAACTATCGTGGTTTCTAAATCATTAGCAGTTAAAAAGATAGTTGGAATGTCTTTTTCTTTTTTTATTTTTTTATATAACTCAATACCATTTGTATCGGGTAAATTAATATCTAATATTAATAAATCAATTTTATGTTCACTAACTTTTTCTAAAGCATTTAAACCTGTCGATGATGTTAAAACTTCAAAGTTTTCTTTTTCTAAGCAAAACCTTAGTCCATCTGATATTGTTAAGTCATCTTCTACTAATAATATTTTCATAAATTTCACCATAATTAGTATAACATATTTTTCTTATTAAAACTTAATAAATTTATAAAAAAGAAGAGCTAATCTTCCTTTATTTTTATTGTTCTACTACTCTTAGTCTATTTCTTTTGTATTGAGTTTTTTTAGTTTGTCGATACATATGCATTTGATTAATTAAAAATCTAATTCTTTTTAAATCGTTATCGGTTATATGTTTTTTATGATATAATTTTTTTACTAAAGCAAAATATAACCTTAAATTTTCTTTTCCTAGATTATCTTCTAAAATTTTTTTATTATCATTTCTTACACATTTTTTTATTAAATCTTTAAACCTTTCATAAAAATCTTTCATTAAGAATAAATTATCCTCATATTCAAGTTTTATATCTAGTTTATATGGAAGTATTCTTCCACCTAAATTCCTGAAAATTTTTAATACATCTTGAGAAATTAATTCATTTATTAACTCATCTACCTCTTCACTAGGAAATAAAGAACCTTCTCTTTTTGGTGTTGTTAAGACATGATCAATTTCATGAATTATAATTTGATCAGTTATAAAATATATTGGTAGGATAATAATAGGATTTGTACCATCTATATCAAAATGGGTTGTACCAGCGCTTGGTTCTAAAATAAATTCTTCATGCAAGTAATATTCAAAACTTCCTCTAGGATATTTAGTTAGCATACTTTGTTTTACTGCTTCATGTAATATTTTTCTTTCATTAACACCTTTTCTTGACAAACTATTTAAAAATAATCTATTGTGACTAAAATATAACTCTAATCTTTTGGCGAAATAATCATTAGGAATATCCTTACAATTTAAATAAGCTACATCTGATAATAAAAATAAAAATGGAATGTCATCAATCTCTTTAATTAACTTTTCTCTTTCTTCCTCACCATAATACTCTATAAAAGCCTCAAATAAAATATTTTGTTTAGAATTATACCATTCACAAAAGTTTTGTATCCATTCATTACTTTGTCTTTCAATTACATTCATTTTTATCCCTCTTCTTTTTTTATTCTATTAAGCTTAATTCCTTTGTTTTCTAAACTAGCTAAATATTCTTCTGTATTTTCTACTTCTAAAAGCTCTATTTGTTTTACTATTTCATTAATTAGATTTACTAACTCAATATATTTATCGATATCATTTTGGTTATATAAATCTATCATTAATGAAGATAGATGTTTTATATTTTCATCTCCAACAATTTTATAAAATAGATTATAATTCCTACTAATTCTTGATTCTAAAATTAATGGTCCTAAAGTTTCAAAAAAATATTTTAAAATATAATCTTTTTCTTTGTAAGCATTGCCAATTGGCATTCTTCTTAAGGGTCTGGGAATACTACCGCCAATTTTTATGTATTCTTGTAAAACTAGTTCGGCGATGTAATCATTTACTAGCTCTTCTGGAATCTCTTCTTTGAATAGAAAATCTACTAATACATAACTATCATCTACAATACATAATGGGTTGGCGCCTAAAGCATGATCTATTTCATGAATAATTATTTTCATATCTATGATATAAATTGATAATAATATTATGAAATTAGGTTCTAATGTATTGCACTCTTTTTTTACTGAGGCCATACAGCATGGTACATCTCCCACGATTGCGTCTTCATAATATTCATAATCGCCATAAGGAAAAGGAAATCTGGGTAAAAATTTATTTATTATATATTTTTGTTCATCTTCAAGAGATACACTAGAAAACTTGTTACTTACTGTATTTAAATATTT
>CANDSI010000175.1 GCA_947388575.1 uncultured Mycoplasma sp. | reverse complement strand
TATTGTAAGCGAAATATTTTTAATCGCTGGTTGGGTAATTATATGGGAAATAATTTATGATATTTTATTTAGTGAAATTAAACGCAAAAGAAAAGCTAAAATATACAAAGCTTTAGCTACATCAAATATCATCTTAAACTAATTAGTATTAAACTCTTTAATATGTAAATAATAAATATTAAGGAGGACTTATGAAAAAACCAGGATGTAATAAATGTGCTGAAACAACAATTCAAGGACGCGCTTATGTTGATGAAAATACAGGGTTATTATGTGTTTCATTAGAAGAAAAATATGATAAACCTGAAGGATTAAAAGTTTTAGTTCCCTTTGTATGTACAAATTGTGGCACAACAGAGTGGAAAACAATTGACTGTTTAGAAGATGAAAAGTAGAGACTACTCCTCTACTTTTTTCTTTTAATAGAAAGTAATTTTTCACCATCAAATACTATTTCAATTATATTAATACCATCCCAAGCCCCATCAATTATAGCATCTTCATGATAATTTAAAATTAATCTATTATCTAAATTAAAACCTTTAGTACAATACTCACTTAAATAACTAGTAATTGCCACATTATGAGTAAACATAGCAATAGTTTTATCTTTTTCAAGTCTTCTTATTTTATTAATAAAACAAGACATTCTTCTTTTAACATCATTTAAAGATTCGCCACCCGAAAGTTTATAACTAAAATCATTTTCTTGCATTTCGCTTACCATACGAATTTTTTTATCTCCAATAGCACCAAGTACTCTTTCTCCAAGTTCCCTAGTTATTATAGTTTCAAGTTCTAACTTACAAGCAAGATATTTAGCTGTTCCAACAGCCATTACATATGGTGAAGAATAAATTACATTAACTCTTTTTAAATAATCTATATTAACAAGTTCTTCACTTTCTTTTTCTCCTTCAATACTAAGAATCCTTTTTTGTCTTCTTTGTTCTAGAGTATCATCTGGATAATCTAAATTATTCATTGTTAAAGTATTATTAATTAAATAAATAGTTGTCATGAAAGTATCCCTCCTAAAATTCCATAAGAGAAAATAAGCATAATTATACCTGCCATAATAACACCAATTATAGCTGCTAAACAAGATTTCTTTTTATCCATACCAAGTAAAGCAGCAATTAAACAACCAGTCCAAGCACCAGTACCAGGAAGAGGAATACCTACAAATAAAACTAAACCTAAATATTTTAATCTTTCAATTTGTTCTTTTTTAGAATTAGCTTTCTTTTCTAATTTTAAAACTAATTTTCCAAGTTTACCATTACGTTTTTTTAAAAAATCAAAAATACTTGTAATAAACCACAATATAAAAGGAATTGGCAGAATATTTCCAATAAAACAAACTAAAAAACTAGTCCACATTGGTGCATCCATAAGACTTGCCGCGATAAGTCCTCCTCTAAGTTCTAAAATAGGCATTAGAGAAATAATAAACATAACTAAATATTTCCCCCACCATACTGCTGAAATACCACCAAACAATCCTACAAAAAACTTTGCTAATTTATTTGCCATAATTTATAACATTCCTTTCAAATTTTCTATCCTTTAGATAAAAAATAATTTAAATTATTTCTAACTATCTTTTATTTAATTATAAAGTATATTATAAAAGTTAGCAAGGAAAAATAAAAAGAGATGTAAATTATCTAAAATTAGGTTTTACAATCTCTAAAGTTCTCACCAGTTCATATTTTTTATCCACATCACGTAAAGATTTTATTTTCTTAATATTTCCACCATAACCATTTCTATGAGACAAAGTACCATCAGCATTTCTTCTCACAAAATGAAAATCACCAGTAGACTTTATTATCGTATCACTAAAAATAAATATCTTATAACCACCATAACTAGGCTCAGCATTAATTCTACTATCAAATACTTTTATTTTTAAGAAATCCATATCAGCATAAAATTTATCTAAAAGATCTTGAACATCATAAACACTAGTTCTTGTTCTATTATTAACATCGCTAATAAAACCTACATTAAAATTTAAACCTAAGTAAGAACTCAATAATGTTCGCATCGTATAAAGACTTTGAAACATTAAAGGACATTTTATATCCAAAGCATATGTATAACAATTGCCAAACATATGCCCTTCTGGAAATCTTTTAAAGTTAGGAAGTTTATCATCATATTCCAACATTATTTTTATATATTCTATATATAAATCTATTATTTCATCTTCTGATTTTATAGCTAGTAATAATCTTTTATAAAGATTTAAAAGTCTATTTCTTAATTCTAAGTTATCATTTTTCATAAAGTGTTCTCTCTCTAATAACTGGTTTAACTATTTCAAAAGCTCCAATTAATTTATACATTTTTCTAACATCACTTAAACAAGATAAAGGCGAAATGATTCCGTTAAAACCTATTCTATGAGATAAAGTTCCATCAGCATTAACTCTCACAAAATGAAAATCATAGTCATCCTTGATATATATACTCTTATACATATAAATAATAAATCCATTACATTTAGGAGCAGGACATAACAAATCCCTATCAAAGACTTCCAAATTTAATCCCTCGCAATCTTGGTAAAAACTATCAAAAAGCATCTTTTCGCTTAAATTACGAATACACACTCTTTTTTTACTAGTAACTATCCCTGGATCAAATCCCATACTACCATACCAATCAAATTCTTTACTTTTAATCCAAAAAACATCTGGACACTTCAAATCTAGAGCATATGTATAACAATTACCATATCTAAAACCTTCTGGACAAAGTTGAAAAACAGGTTTATTAGTTGATATCTGTACTTGCAACTTTAAATATTCTGCATATAATTCCATTAATTCTTCTGCACTTTTTACTTTATCTACTAATTGTAAGATATCTAAAATCCCACGATAAATATTTAATAGTTCTCTCTCTTCATTCATAAGCAAAACCCCTTAAATCGATACCTAGTATATACCAAAAACTAGTAGTTGTCAAATTACTAGGTTTACAAACTAACTAATATGACTTATAATTCTTCTATGGAAGTGATTACTATGTTAAATGTTGTTTTATTTGAACCAGAAATACCAGGAAATACTGGAAATATTATGCGTACTTGTGTAGCAAGTAATACCAAATTACATTTAATAAAACCATTAGGATTCTCATTAGATGAGAAATATATTAAAAGAAGTGGTGTTAATTATATTGATAAATGTATTTATGAAGTATATGAAAATATTGAAGAATTTTTTAGTAAAAATAAAGGAGCTTATTTCTTTTTTACCAGATATGGCCATAAGCCTCATTCAACACCAAATTATAACGAAATAAAAGAAGATATATATTTAATATTTGGTAAAGAATCTACTGGTATACCAACAACTATTTTAAAACCCTATATAGATTCTTGTTATCGCATACCAATGACTGATAATGTACGAGCATTAAATTTATCTAATAGTGTTGCCATATGCGTATATGAAGTTTTAAGACAAAAACATTATGAGGGTCTATTATTTGACGAACCTCATAAAAGTAAAACATTTATAGAAGATACAGAAAATAAAAAAAAAATTTATGCAAAAAATCTTACATAAATCATCATACAAATTGAAAATACAAGTATTAAAGATAAAACAACTATAATAACATCATTACGTTTATTAATTCTTTTATATTGT
>CANDSI010000174.1 GCA_947388575.1 uncultured Mycoplasma sp. | reverse complement strand
TCTTGCTCCTTTTATCACTGCTGTTGTTAACTTTGTATTAGCTCCTTTTCCATTAATTAGAATATTACTTACAAAATATGCTAAAGATACTCCTCCAAATAAAAGTAAAACACCTACTACTATTAATAATTTTTTATTCTTTTCCTTAACTTCCATTTTCTATTCCTTCCTACATTATTCAATCATTCTAATACAACTATAAATATTTTTCATTACATTCGACAAAACTTGTCAAAACTTATTATATTGTATTTTTATATTTTATATTCCTAGTATATAATATTATTGATAAAAATTCAATATATTGTTGACGCTTTATGATTATTTTTAACAATCAAAAAAACTAGATTAATAAAATCTAGAAAAATAAATCATTTAAAGCATCACTAATAATTTTACTAGTTAAATCTATAACTTCATGAACATTAGGAGTTGTATATAAATTTTTATTTCGTTCTAATACTAAAGGCACTCCAATAGCTATAACAGGAATATTAAAAGTATTTTTATCTATTTTTTTATTTTCTTTTATAGCACTTCCTGGAATAATCCCTGTATTATTAACTTCAATACAATTATTTAAATAAGAATCATTATCAGTTGCTAAAGTATCTATCATAATAATCACTGTTGGATTAAGTTTTTTAACAACCATTTCAATTAAACTAAAAGAACTAATCCCAGTTTTTTCTGTAACTTCTGGATTAAATATCGCCACTTTAGGAATATTTAAAAAATCATTAAAATGATTAGTAGCCATTACTTTATTAGTAGTATGTATTCCAAGACTATCACACAAAACACTTGAATTACCGAGGCCAATAATTAAAGGTCTAGCTGGTTTACTATCTTTAAAAAGAAAATTTAATATTCTCATTAATTCTTTTTTTATATATTTTTCTTTTGTATGAAGCGTTACATAATCAAAATTAACTGAAAAATAATCACCCTTTATTCTTTTTAATGTCTTTTCATTTTTCTCATTAACCTCAAAATGAAAAGTTTCAATTCCATTTTTAGTTTTATTATTTATTTTTTTTAAATCTTCATTAAAAGATTTAGAAACATCCATAAATACCTTTTTCATACTACCACCTTTTATTAGTATGAAAAAAACCAAATATAAAATACAAAAAAATAATAATTATCATATTTTTTTCATAAAAATCAATAATTAAGCATAAAATCTGTTAATATAAGACAAAAAAGCTTGATTTACCAGTATTTATTTGGTAAAATTGATACTGATATGTGGAAGGAGTGTTCCGATTGGCTAATATTAAAAGTTCTAAAAAAGCAATTAAAGTAATAGCTAAAAAAACTGAAAATAATCATGAACTAAAAGCTCGTGTTAAAAATTTAATTAAAGAAACTGAAAAAGCTATTGCTGCTAATGACAAAGAAAAAGCTAATACTTTATTTAAAGATGTTCAAAAATATTTAGACCAAGCTGTAAGTAAAGGTTTAGTTAAATCAAATACATCTGATAGACAAAAGTCAAGATTATCAAATAAAGTTAAAAATATGAAGTAACATTTTATTGTGAACTTCTTTTTTTTTTGATATACTTTACTAGAGGTGTATACTATGAAAAGAATAATAACCCCTATTATATGTTTTACAGCCATACTAGTTACTCTTTTAAACATAGATACTATCACAAATAAAATTGTTTTAGTATTAAACCCTACATATAAAAGTAGTAATAATCTAAATGGTATATCTTACAAAAATGGAGACTTTGAATTTGTATCTAATACTAAAAATTTTACTCCCTATGGTAAACAAGATATATTAAATATATTTTATACTATATTAAACAATGGTAATGAAACTGGTACATTCTATTGCCCTAAAGAATATAAAAATTGTATAGATGATGTTAAAAATATAAGTAAAGATCAAGACTTACTTACCCATTTGAATAATTTTTTACATCCCTATAAATCATTTGAAAAAATAAAATCGGATATTTATGATACTGGGGAAATTCAAATCAAAATAGATTATATTTATAGTAAAGAAGAAATAAACTATTTAAATACTGAAATAGATAAATTAATAAAAGAACTTATAATTAATAATAAAGATAATAAAGAAGATGATAAAGAGAAAACTAATGAAGACTATGATAAAATAAAAATAATTCACGATTATATAATAAGCAAAACCAAATATGATGTTGATAATAATAAAGAAATAAAAAGCTATAATGCCTATGGTGCTCTAAAAAATCATTTAGCTACTTGTAATGGTTATACAGATTTAATGGCTATATTTTTAAGCAAAATGGGCTATGAAAATTTTAAAATAGCTACTACTAATGAAACAACAGGACATGTTTGGAATGTAGTTAAAATAAATGAAGAATGGTTACATCTAGATTTAACCTGGGATGATCCAGTTAGCAGTGATGGTAAAGATTATTTATATCATAAATATTTTTTAATTAATACAGAAGGATTAAAAAAAGCTGACGAAAATATTACTAGCAAAGAACATGAATTTAATCTTGCTATATATAATGAATTAGCTACTAAAAATTAATATATTAAAAAAAGAAAAGTGATTTTTATCACTTTTTTAAAATCCACGACCTCCGCCGCCTCCGCCGCCGAAGCCTCCACCACTAGAGAATCCTCCTCCAAAGCCACCGCCACTTGAGGAACTAGAATGAGTATTAGCATAGTTCGCAGATTGCCTACTATAAGCACTATTTACAGCATTATTAATACTTGAATTAATTGTATTTCCTAAGTTTATATAAACATAAGATGGATAATAATCATAGCCTAACGTATCTATATTCATTTCATTAATTCTTACATTCATATTTTTCTGAACCTTATCTGCTAAACCAAAAATAGTTGCGTAAACTAAATATCTTTCCCACAATACTATTTCTGGTAATTCTTTTAATTCAAAACTACCAAAATCATTTAAAAAGTTTTTAAAAGCTTTCCATTTATCATAATGTTCTGCTCCACGTAAAGTTTTTTTATCTATTAAGATTGTATATATAAAGAAGAAAACAGCAAAGAAAAGTAATAAATATGTCGGAATAAAATCAACACCCCTACTAATTCCCAAAACAAATACTATAATTGTTAAAAGCAATATTATTAGACCATATATAATTGGTACATTACTTCTTTCATAAAACTTTTCATTTCTTCCACTTTCAATAACTTTATTTTTCCATTTTGTATAACTATTAATAAAAGTAGTACATGTTTTAGTACCATTCGCATATTTTTTTAAATCAAGAGTTGAAAAACATTTTTTTCCATCACTATTTACTCTATTTTTACCTACTCTATCAAACAAGAAATCAACTAAAATATTTTCACATTCATCAAGATTATCTTTATTTTCTAAAGTAAACTCATAATCTTTCTTTTTACTATCATTAGGAATTTCATTAACAGATAAATTCTTTTTATAAATCAAATTCATAATTGAAGCACTCATTGCATTTGGAGTTATTTGTTTTTTCATTAAATAATCAATAACTTCAACATTATAATCATCAATAAATTCACGATTATATTTAGAATAATAACCTGATTTAGGACTCTTACCATATTTATAATAAATATAAATTCCAAATACTAAAATAGACATATATATTGCAACAGTTCCATAAATAACAATATTGCGTATCAAAAGAAGTTCTTT
>CANDSI010000173.1 GCA_947388575.1 uncultured Mycoplasma sp. | reverse complement strand
TTACCCTCTAAAAAGGGATGAGCGATATTCATTTCAACATACTTATCAATTATTTGTTCTAATGTAGATTCTGACATATTCTCTATTTTTTTCAAAATATCTTCTAAATATAAAGTATTAGCAAATCTAAAATTGCCTTTAGATATATTTTCTTTTCTAATGATACCTGCAAAATCATATAAACCATCAAATAAATATTTATGTATTTGTTGCAACCCTTTTATAGTACCAATTTCAATTTTATTTATTTCACCACTTGAAAACAGGTCTTTTGCGTTTTCTAAACTTTTTTTATCTATTTCATTCATAAAAAAAATCCTCCATAGGGGAATTTTATATTCAAAATGGCACGTGGTAAGAAGGGCTTTCCAAACTTTTATTTTTACCTTATTACCTCTCTAAAACGCACTATTTTAGTGAGTGTGCCGGCTGTTTCTAACACACTCATTATATCACTTTTTCTTCTCTATAACAACCATTGTTGGTAAGAATTATATCAGAACCCTCTTCAAGATATTCTTGATAATCTCCCACAAGCTCTAACCATAAGATATTGTCTTTTTCAACAGCTCGATTACTTTTAATGCTTATCATCTTAAATACTTCATTATAAGCTATATCTAAATAATCGCCCTTATTAGTATCAACAACTCTTATATTATACTTTTCTTTAAGTACATTTATATAATCATCTGCTTTTTTTCTACTATCAAACTCAGCAACACTAAAATCTTGCCCAGTAGTATCTTTTACGATTTCATCAAGCATATTCTTTTGCTCTAATTCAAATAATTTTTTAAATTTATTTCGTTTTAGCTTTAATTCTTCTATTTTAATTCTAGGGTCTTTTTCACCTTTAACGTGATACTTCTTTATTTTTATAGTATCTATATAAGTACTAATAAAATCTCGCTTTCCCTCATATTCTAATGAATTCCATAAAAATTCAAGTAGATAGCAATTAGTTTTATTAAACCTATTTTCTATTAACATAGTATCTAAAGCATATCTAATCGTATTATCAATTTTACCAGTATTTAATTTTCTAGATGTTTCTTTATCCAATACTATATAATCTTTTTCAAGTAGTAAATAGAACCCAAGATATTTTGATAATACTTCTATAAGTTCACTTTCCAAGTAATCTTCTCTAAAGTAAGTTTTACAGTCCTTACATTTATAATAAAGATACTCTGTACCATTAGCTTTTTTTGTTCCATTGCAAGCCATAATTCTACCACACTTAGGACATAATAACTTCTGCATAAATAAATATTGTTTAGCTCTATAATAGTTATGAATATTCTTTTGTATGTTTTCTTGGCATTGGTAAAATATATCTTCTTCTATTATTTTAGGAACAATATCAACTATTTCTACGGTTTCTTTATTTTCAACGTTTCTTCGATATTCATAAGTACCTATATAATATTTTCCATTTAAGATTTTTGAAATTGAACTATCAGTCCAAGCACGATACTTTATTTTTTCTTCTCCTGTTTCTTTATCGGTTTTCTTACTAGATATTACTTTTGGATATTTCTTTTTTAAAATAGTAGATATTTGAAAGTAAGTTTTTCCATTTAAGCACAAATCAAAAATTTCTCTAACTATTTTTGCCCCAGTTTCATCGATGACCCACTTTTTAGTGCTTTTCCCATCTATAATTTCTTTTTTATAACCAAGAGGAGGTTTACCACCAAAATTTCCTTTATTAACAGCACTTTCTACACCTATAAGAGTTCTTTCAACAATTAGCTCTCTTTCAAATTGAGCGAATATACCTAACATACGTGCAAACATCATTCCAGAGGCTTCAGAAGTATTTATTTTCTCACAAAGTAATTCTATACCACAGTTATATTTCTTAATTTCATTAAAGAAATTCTCAAAATCACTTATGCTACGACTAATTCTATCTAATTTGAAAGCTACAATGCAATTAAATTTCCCTTTTTTCATCTCTTTTATCATTTGTTGATATTGAGGTCGATTTTCAGTTGATTTTCCACTTATACCAGCTTCTTTATAAATCTTGAAAACTGTATAGCCATTATATTCACAATAAGCTTTTAATCTTTTTTCCTGTTCTTCTAAACTATGACCCTCTCTAGCTTGGTCTAAAGTGCTTACTCTAGTATAAATAGCTACGATTTTTTTATCACTATTCATAATTTAATCGCTTCCTTTCGATTTTAAAATTACTTTCCCTAGAATTCTATCACTACCATAATAAAACTTATCATCTTCTTTAGCATTTAATAATTCTATATCCTTATTAGATACCAAAGGTACAATAAAGGTATTGTAGAACATAGCCATATTAATACTACTCTTCGGAAAGAAATAAGCACATATCTCTTCAACTGAAATATTTCCAACTTCTTTTATAACATCTAGCACTTGACTTTCAATATGTTTTAGTGATACCTTTTTACCTAATTTTTTTAAATCTTCTTTTTTACTAACACATTTCATATTAAAATCAATTCCTTTCTTCTTTTACCCAAGCATAGAATTTATTAGGTTTTATTCCACCTAGTAATTCCATAGCTTTTTTTGCTGTAATTTTTTTATTGTTCCACTTATCATAAACTTCGCTCCAGTTAGTAGGAAGTGGGAGAGTAGGACGACCCATACGATTACCAGTTTTAGTTTTCCCAGTTTTTAAATATAGGTCAATTCCCTCACGTTGCCTAGAACGTATATAGGTTCTTTCTTGTTCTGCCACATAAGATAGCAAAGCAAGAATAATATCATTGATAACACTTCCAAGTAAATCTTTATTCTTGCTTGTATCTAATATCGGCATATCTAAAACTTTAATATCTGCTTTAATGTTTTGTGTTATATCTCGCCACTCTTCAAGTATCATATTATAGTTTCTTCCTAAGCGGTCAATACTTTTAATCACTAAAATATCGTTTTCTCTTAAAGCTTTTTTCAATATTTGATATTGTTCTCGATTAAAATCTTTTCCACTTTGCTTATCAATATAAATATCTCGCTCATCAATATTAAATTCTTTAAGAGCTTCTAATTGTCTAGCAACATTTTGGTCTTTACTACTTGCCCTTATATAAGCAAAAATCTTACTAGCCATTTCAACACCTCCTTAATGAAATTAATTATATGTGACATCATTTACAAAGATCGAGCCAAAAGTGTTGGAAAAACTCCAAAAGCATAAGAAATATTGCAAAACTTATGAATTGGAGTTTTATAAACACAATAATCAGCTTTTTTCGAGTGTTGCTAAAAGTATACTTTAAGCAATACTAATTTTCTTTAGTATCATAATTTCTTTTAAAGGATATACGAGCACCATTAACACCCATAAAATTACAATTTTCTTTTATTTCAGCTTTAACACTAAATGGAAACATGTATTCTTCTTTAGGTGCATTATCAAACAATATATCTATTTGCACTATAACCATTCCTTTATCTAATAACTCTTCATAAGATTTTAAAATCTCTTCATCACAAATAATTGAAAAGCTATCAAAATCAAGAGTTGTATCTACATCACTTTCACCAAAAATCAAAACGTAACTATCAGACTTAGTAATACCTCTAATATCTGCAAGATGAATTTGATTTTTAGAAATAATAATTTTGGTAGTATCATTCTCAAAAACCGAATGTAAATCAGAATAAGAACCGCCATGCAATACTA
>CANDSI010000172.1 GCA_947388575.1 uncultured Mycoplasma sp. | reverse complement strand
AATGCAAGTTTTAAAAATTATATTTAAAAAGTTGCATTTAACTTTTGAAGTAATATAAGATTTTGTAAAATTTGACATTTTGATTATTTTATGGTATTATATCACACCAAACAGAGGGGGTATTTGGTATGTATGAACAAAAACCAAAGAAAAGTTTTAATTTAAGTAATTTGAATATTAATTGGAAATCATTGCTGATTAAATTTGCTATTCTTTTAGTAGCAGTATTTATCTTAATATTTATTGTTTCTTTAGTTAAAAAAGATAAAAAAACATTAGAATCTAATTTATCTACTAATTTACAAGCGATGAAAACTGCCGCGAATGAATATTTTGTGGGTTCAAGATTACCAACAAACGTTAATGGTAGAAAGAAAATAACACTTGGAGAAATGTTTGATAATAAACTTTTAGTAGAGTTTAAAGATCAAAATAATAATACTTGTGATACAATTGGAAGTTTTGCAGAAGCTACAAAAATAAATAATACTGATTATACTATTAAAGTAAAGCTTGTTTGTGGTAGTGAATCTGATTATATTATTGATACTATTAAAATTGAAGATGAAAAGCTTGACGTTCCTACAGATGATAATGGTAATATTAATCAGGATGATAATCAAAATACTGATGATAATAATTCAAATACTAATAATGTAGTTAATAAACCTAACGGAACTACTAACAAACCTAGTAATGGTTCTAATGGAACAACTAATAAGCCTGGTTCATCTAATAATACAATAGCAAATAGTTGTACATATGGTAATAAAGATTATACTTCTAGTTATCCTTTAGCCTATGTTATTCCTGGTAATTGTGCAGTAAGTAAGTCTGATTTTTATAAGGCAGAATATGCTAATAAAGTTAGTTCTATTTCAGCTGCAGAATATTTAAAAATAAGCAATGAAGCTGTATCTTTAAAAAATAAAACGGGTGTTAATATTTATGTTGAAAATCCTTCTTATTATGGTATTTATAATAAGTCAGGTAATGGATTAGTTGGTTATCAAGTGCTATTTACTATGAAACAAAAAGTAAATTATGCTACTTCAACTATCTATCAATATTATTTAGATAGTAATGGTAATCGTACTGTTGTAATTGATAAACGTAGTTCAGTTGGGTCAAATAATGGTAATAATAACAATAATAATAGTTCTAAACCTTCTCCTGGTGTTAAGGTTACAAGCGTTACTTTAAATAGATCTTATTTAGATTTAGATATTAATGAAACTTACAAATTAGTTGCAACTGTAAAACCAACTAATGCTACGAATAAAAATATAACTTGGAAAAGTTCAAATACAAGTGTAGCAATAGTAAATAGTAAGGGTGAGGTAACAGCCCGCAAGGGTGGCACTGCAGTTATTACTGCTACAGTTGATGGTGTAAGTGCTAATGCTACAATTTATGTAAATAGTGTTATTCCAGTATCTAATATTGTTATTAATAAATCATTTTTAGATTTAGAAGTTGGAGATACTTATATGTTAAAAGCAACTATTTATCCAACTAATGCAACTAATAAAAATGTCACCTGGAGAAGTTCAAATACAAGTGTTGCAACCGTATCAAGTAGTGGAAAAGTAACTGCTAAAAATACTGGTAAAGCTTTAATTAGTGCAACAGCAGATGGTTTTACTACTAGTATTTGGGTTTATGTAGAAAATAATAGTTCTAATTTAACATACTGTAAACAAAAAACAGAAACTGATTATTTTATTAATATTGAAGAAAAAAATAAATATTCAAATAATAGTTATACTCTTGAGTATTATGATAAAAATATGAAAAATGCTACAGTAATTAATGCGGGATATTTATATGATAGTCAATATGATAGTATACGTTCTTATTTTAATAATCCTCAAGTTACTATGGTGGCGTCTTTAGATTATTTAGATTATTTACCATATAATTATCAAAGATCAGCTTTGAAGAAAGAAAATTTCTCTCATAATATAACTCAGATTTATCAAAGAAATGGGCGTTGGTATATTGATATTTCATATAAAGTGAATAATTATAATAATGTTTCTTCTCGTGTATCTAATTACTCAGGAAAAAATGTTTATTATGTTCCTTTATTCTTCCAAATAGAATATATTGATTTGGATGATTGTATAAGTGCTAGAGAATATAACTCAGTAAGTAGACCTTGGGAATATAAACAAATTTAAAAAACTACCTTTTGGGGTAGCTTTTTTATGAGTTCGTGAAATTTTCAAGGAGTGTATCTATTAAGACATTAAATTTTAACTTTCTTTTTTGTCTCTTGGCCCTCACCATTACCATAGATACAGGCTTCGATCATACTAATTACTACGTTGTTAAAAGATGTGGCATTTTTATCAGCTATTTTTTCTACTTCTTTTAACAGCGAATCTTTAATGTATAAAGACTTGTAACTAGCAGGATCTTTCTGCCTAGTCTGTCTTACGACAAATTCCATTTTTCACACCTCATATATATTTTAATATGTTTTAAAAATATAATAAAGGTTAGAATTTTCTAATATATAATTTTTGCGGCAAACTGTATAAAAAAATTTTGGGTGTAAAATTGTTTAAAAGAGTCTTGAATATCAAATATGGTTTTTGCTATAATAATTTTAGGTGAGTAAAAATGGATTATAAATATACATCTAAAAGTGTGGAGGACACTTTAGAACTAGCAGAAAATATTGAAAGTGAAAAATTTCCAGGTATGGTTATTTGTCTTAATGGTGATTTAGGCAGTGGTAAAACTGTTTTTGTAAAAGGTTTTGCAAAAGCATTAGGAATTGAGGATAATATAACTTCTCCTACTTTTACTATTGTTAAAGAATATTTAAATGGTGAGATGCCTTTATATCATATGGATGTCTATCGTATTGATGATAATAGTGAATTTGGTGTGGAGGATTATTTTAATAAGCCTGGTGTTTGTATTTTAGAATGGTCAGAATTAATAGAAGATAGATTACCTCAAGAAAGATTAGATATAAACATAAAAATAATTGATGAAAATACAAGAGTTTTAATATTTAAACCTAAGGGATTACAATATGAGGAACTTTGTAATGCCGTATTATAATCTCACTTTTTTAGGGTGAGTTTTTATTTTTTTAAGGAGGGTAATTATGTATACATTGTATATTGATACACATTTTAATTTAGTCTTGGCTATATTTAAAAATGATGATATTTTATTAAAAAAAGAAATAAGTAGTAATTATATTTCAAAAGATACTATTCCTCTTTTGGAAGAACTATTAAATGAGTGCAGTATAACTTTAAATGATTTAAAAGAAATTATTGTAGTTTTAGGACCAGGATCTTTTACAGGTGTTAGAATAGGAATTGTAATAGCTAAAATTATAGCTTATTGTCTAAAAATAAATGTGAAAGCTATATCATATTTGGAAGCATTATCATTAAACTTTGAACATGATATAGTGGTAGGTTTAAAAGATAAAAATGGGGCTTTTGTTGGAGAATTTGATAAAAATCATAATTTAGTTAAAGATTATTATTATTTAAAAAATGATGAATTAATTAATAATAGATTGAATATTAATTTCGATAGCAATGTAGATTTAATAAAAGTGAAACAATATGCAAACAATAAAGATAATATTTTGCCGCATTCTTTAGTTCCACTTTATGTTAAAAAGATAGAGGTGGAACATGATTAGAAATGCGAGTGTTTATGATATACCA
>CANDSI010000171.1 GCA_947388575.1 uncultured Mycoplasma sp. | reverse complement strand
GCTCCTCTCTTTATTAGATTTTTATTATATGTTAATAATAGTTTAGTTCATCTGCTTGTAACATCTGCTGGAAGTAACGGATTAGACAATTTTTTAGGCAATAATATGCTAACTTCAATAAAGACAGGAAACGCAATTACAACAGCTTTAGTTATTGCAATGTTTATCTATCTTTTCGTAAAACTTAATATAAAGTTTATTATAAGACAATTTACTCTTATTATTTTTACGATATTCACTCCTATTGCATGTGGACTTTGGATAATAAACAGACGTGCAACAGCTGCAAGTGTTTGGATAGGTCAAATTGTTATGAATATATTCATGCAATTTATTTACTGTTTTTTATTTTTGATATATTTAGCTTTCCTACCAAGTGGTGGTGGATGGGCAGTATCTTTGATATGGTCTATGATGATTCTCCCACTAGCTGATACATTACAAAATTGTTTGCAAAATATAATAAGTCTAAAAGCTGGTATGGATAATGATAAAATGGCAGGTCGTGTAATGGGTATGGGAGCAACACTAGGATTTGGTTTAGGTGCAATAAAAGAACAATTTAAAGCACCTAATTAAAACAACTTAAATAATAACGGCGATTCTGGTAGTGGATTTAAAGGTTTTGTTTCAAGAGCAAAATCACTTATTAGTCCTAATATCAATTTGTCTGATGAAAAAGACTATAACGGAAATATAAATCCAATTAGAGAGAATATTTCAAACAAAAATAGCATAGTAAACAGTTCAAGTATTAATAACTCAAACAGTTATAATTCTAATACTGAAAAAAAGTTTACTCCAAATACTATTGCAAAAACTGCTATAAAGACTGGATATAATGGTGTAAAAACATATTTAAAACTAGGTGCAAATATGGCTGAAGGAAATTTTAACAATCATAGTTATTCATATAAAGGTTCAAAACCTAATATGAAAAATAATTATAAGGATACAGCATATGTGCCTAAAATTCCAAACAGTAATTTACCTAAGAAATCGGGTGTTAAAAATGAGTTTAATGAAAAAAGCTAAAAATACTGTTAAAAATAAAGTGGGAAAAGAATTAAAAAAAATGGCCTTTAAAGTATTAAAGCCATTTCTTCCCTTTATTATTATAATTCTAGGATTATTTTTTGCAATATGTACAATTATTGATGCAATATTTATCCAAGAAGTACAAGCCGATAATAGTACAATGTCAGCAGCAGAACTTGAAATAAAAAATATGTGTATTTCCAAAGCTGATTATCTAAATAGTTGTAATAATTTTAAAGATGGTGAACCAACTACATATTTACTAGATGTTAGCGATAGAGAAAAAGATAAAACGATAGAATGGTCGCATTTATACTCTATTATGGTATTTGCAAATATGACGAATAATAGGAAATTAGACGAAAACCTTTTAAATGAAGTATCTAAATATTTTAAAAGTACGTTTATTTATGAAACTAATGTTATAGTAACTGAAACATCTACTACAGATGACGAAGGAAATACTACTATTTCAAGAGAAGAACAAATACAGTATTTACTGATAGAAAGCGATTCAATAGTTCGGTCATTATAAATATAACTATAATGAGCAAGTAATAGAAAATGGAAATACCAAAATAACACAAAAAGTATTTGTAAGTCAAGAACTTATTGGAGAGGAATACGAAAGATTAAGAAATTATCTAAAAAATGAACTAAAGATAAGTGAAAGCAGTATTGATACGGATATACAAATCATTATACAAGCATCAAATCGGATATAGCAATAATGCAGAAAACACTTCTTGGCTTAGTAGCAACTCGAATTTAATTATCACAGATGGCAAAGGTCTAATTCCAACTCGGAATGTTTAATTGGCCTATTCCTGGATATACAACTATAACATCTCATTTTGGAATGAGGGTAAATCCTACAAATCGGTGTATATAAACTTCATGCTGGAACAGATGTTGCAGCACCAATACGGAGCTAATTTCGTGGCAATGGCAGACGGGACAGTAATAAGGGCAAATTATAGCTCCAGCTATGGAAATGTCGTTATGATAGACCATCGGTCAAGGTATTGTAAGTTTGTATGCACACGGTTCACAACTACTTGTGAAAACAAATCAAGAAGTTAAACAGGGTGAGCCAGTTTTAAAGGTTGGTAGTACAGGAGATTCCACAGGCCCTCATGCACATTTTGAAGTTAGAATTAATGGCGAATATACAGATCCCATACAGTTTTTTGAAGGAGGTTATTGACAAATGGTATTAATTTTTACTGATAATGAAGAGTTAGATAAAGATTTAAACAAACACATTGAAAATAGTAGAATAGTCTATTACCCTGATTATATCTTACAAGAAAACTCTGCAACAATTTTAATTGCTACTATTCAGCACAATAAATATAATTTTAAAGACTTTATGTTCAAAGTTAGACAAAAGAATATAAGAGTTATTTTGATTTTGGAAAATGACAAAGTTCCTGAATTAAAGGATGCACTTTGTTTGGGGATTTATGATATAGTTTTTGATCCTTTTGACTTAGATGACATTAGGAACAAACTACTATCCCCTACCCCATTTTCTCAAATTTCAAATTATATACAGCCTTTGCTCGAACAATAAATGTTAATATGAATATAATTTTTCCTATATTTGCCCTTCAAAAATATTTTTATTTATAGGAGGAATTTCATTATGGAAATTACAGAAGTTAAAATTTTTAAAACAAATTTAAAGGCACCAGTATTAGCTCGTGCAAATGTCGTATTAAACGACTATTTAATTATTAGAGGTATTACACTTATCGAAGGAAAAAATGGAAGATTTATTTCTATGCCTTCAAGAATGTTAAGAAGCAAGGAAGATTCAAGTAAAAAATCTTATAGAGATGTGTGTCATCCTCTAAACAATGATATTAGAGCAGAAATGACAGAAACAATTTTTAAAGCATATGATGAATATGTAAAAGCAGAAAACTAGAAAAGCTGTTTTCTTTATAATTGCCCTTCAAATATTATAAAGAAAGGTCTTTTGCAAATGATAATAAATGAAAAATTAAAAAAAGAACTACATAACTTACAAGAAGAAACAGGAGTAATCCTAAATAATAATAGCTTGACAGATATGCAGATAGAAAATTACTTAAAAGGTCTTGAAAAACATAGATATATCTTGTTAAACGAAGTTAAATTATATAATAAAACTGTAGGTTTTGACTATGAAAAGTTAAAAACCATTGATAGTGAATATAATGCTGAACTTATAGATGACATATTAAAAATATATGTACCTGAAATTATGCCATCTTATAAAAATATAAAAACTCATAACTACAAAAGAATTCTACTAAACATAGCAGAAATAACAAAACCATTTAAAAATTTATTTGAAGATCAAGTTTTTATTTATATTAAGGTATTTGATAACATTTTAGGTTGGGATATTGATAATAAATGTATAAAACCTATTGCAGATGCTTTAATATTATCACAAGTAATAAAAGATGATAACACTTCTAAAATGTTTTATGCGGCTAAAGGTGAATTTTCTGAAAATCCACATACAGAAATTTTTGTTATTCATGGTGATAAAATTACAGAATTTTTAGAAAATTACAGTCGCTAAAAGTGTCTCATTTTTTCCAAAAAAACTTTTTGAAAAACGAGATATTTTTGAAATTATAAAACATTGTTATATCAACAATTTCAAGTTACAAGTGCGACATTT
>CANDSI010000170.1 GCA_947388575.1 uncultured Mycoplasma sp. | reverse complement strand
ATAAAAAAGGGATAGAAAGAATAGTACAAAAAGCTTGCGGATAAAGAAAAAAATGGAAATTTGAAGAAGAAGATAGAAAATCAACATTAAGTTTACGTAATGATGATGAAAATAGAGATGAGAAAATGCTTAAATAAGAGAACAGAAAAGAAAGGAAAAGAGTCAAGAAAGGTAGTAGACAATGAGACAATATTAAAAAATAAAAATTCAGAGAATAAAATCAAAAACGAATGTTTTGAAATATGTTGACTAAACCAAAAAAATACGATAAAATGTGGCAGAAAAAATAAATGCAATAGAGGAGAAAAAAATGAGATTTATACATATAGCTGATACACATTTTGATACACCATTTACTAATTTAAGTTTAAAAAATAATTTTGGAAAAATAAGAAGATTGGAACAAAGAGAAGTATTAAAAAAAATAATTCAATATATTCAAGAAAATAAAATTGAATATTTATTTATTAGTGGAGATTTTTATGAACATGAATATATAAAGAAAACTACTATTGAATATATTAATCATTTATTTCAAAAAATTCCACAAACTCAAATTTTTATTACACCAGGAAATCATGATCCATATTTAAAAAATTCTATGTATTATAATTTTGAATGGAATGATAATGTAAAAATATTTACTTCTAAAATAGAAAAAGTAACGACACCTAAAGCTGATATTTATGGAGTAGGATTTGAGGATTTTTATCATCCAGGTATTAATTTAGATAATATTATAATAGAAGATAAAAATAAAGTTAATATTTTTATTACACATGGCAGCTTAAACGCTACTGAATCTCGGACTGCAATACAACCAAATTAATAAGAATAAATTAAAACAATTAGGTTTTGACTATGTAGCACTTGGGCATATTCATAAGTTAGATTATGATACCGAGGAGAATCAGAGAATTGTATATCCAGGATCTACTATTTCTATGGGATTTGATGAATTAGGAAAACATGGATTTATTGTAGGAGAGCTAACAAAAGAAAAATTAGAAATAGCATTTATTCCAGTAGACAATAAAGAGTTTGTAGAATTGGAATTAGATATTACTTCAATAAATGATTTAGAAGAATTAATAGAAAAGTTAAATGAATTATTATTAGATGAAAATAAATTTTATAAAATAATATTAGTAGGAAAAAGAAAATTTGAAATTGATATTTTAGAATTGATGAAATTTATAGAAAGAGAAAATATTATTAAAATCAAAAATAAAACACAGCCAGATTATGAAATAGAAAAAATGATAAATGAAACAACATTAAAAGGAATTTTTATCAAACAATTATTAGAAGAAAAAGAAAAATATACAGAAGAAGAAATGAATAAAATATTAGAAATTGGATTATCCATTATGGATAAATAAAAATAGAATAAAAAATAAGGAGCTATTCGTGAGAATTGAAAAGATAAAAATAAATTCCTATGGAATTTTGAAAGAAAAAGAAATTGAGTTGAAAAATAATTTGAATATTATTTATGGAAAAAACGAAAGTGGAAAATCTACTTTATTAAATTACATTAAAAATATTTTTTATGGAATTTCTAAAAATAAAAATGGAAAAGAAATATCAGATTATGAAAAATATAAACCATGGGTTGGAGAAGAATTTTCTGGTAAGATAAAATATAGATTAGATGATGGAACTAGTTATGAGATTTATAGAGACTTTACCAAGAAAAATGCCAAGCTATTTAATGATGATTTAGAAGAGATTTCTAGTCAGTATAAAGTTGACAAAAAGGATGGTAATCAATTCTTTAGCAGTCAAACAAATGTGGATGAAAACATGTACGTTTCTACTATTATGACCCAGCAACAAGAGGTAGTGCTTGACAATTCTACACAGAATGTGTTGGTTCAAAAGATTGCAAACCTTGCGGGAACAGGGGAAGACAATGTGTCATTTAAAAAGGCAATGGACAAGCTAAATAAGAGACTGGTAGAAGAAGTTGGAACAAGCCGAACACAAGATAGACCCCTCAATTTGATACAAAAACGTATGAAAGAGATACAGACTGTCTTAAAGACAGAACTATGCTACACAGAAAATAAGCACAATTTAGAGAGTAACAAGAACGAAATTTTGGAAGAATTAGAGAAAGAACAAAATAGAAATAATGAATTAAAGAAACTAAATATGTTAACACAAAAAAGTCAAATAGAAGAAGAAAAAAGTGAATTAAAAAGACAATTACAAAATGAAAAAGAAGAAAAAATGAAAAAGAATTATTTTGTTTTTGGAATCATATTTGTTTTATTAATCATAATAAACATATTAAATTTTAATTTTATATCCAATAAAATAATAAACTACATATTATTGTCACTTATTCCAATTGAGTTAATTTTACTTGGAATAAATTATATAAAAAATAAAAAATTAAAAAAGGAATTGCAAAAGCAAAAAAATAAAATACAAAAACAAAAAGAAATTTCAGATAAAAATTTAGTGTTAAAAATAGAAGAAATACAAAAACAAATAGAAGATTCAGAACAACAAATCATAAATTATCGTTTACAGTTAAATAGTTTAGAATATGAAGATAAAAATATTTCTGAAAAACTAGAAGAAATTATTTCATTAAAAGAGGAATATGAAAATTTAAAAGAACAGCTACAAATTGTAGAAGAAAAAAATAAATGTATTCAAGCTACAAAAGAATTATTAGAAAAAGCATATGAGCAAATGAAAAAAAGTGTTACTCCAAAATTTACACAGAATTTATCAGATTTAATACAAAAAATAACAGATGAAAAATATCAAAAAGTCAGTATTCATGAGGGAAATGGGGTAATTGTAGAATTAGAGAATGGAGAGTACATACCAGCAAATTTGCTAAGTGTAGGAACAATTGACCAATTATATCTATCATTAAGATTAGCAATGCTTGATGAAATTTCAAAAGAGAAAATGCCGATTATTTTAGATGAAGCATTTGCCTATTTTGATGATGAACGTTTGAAAAATAGTTTATTATTTTTAATGGAACAAGCAAAAGAACATCAAATTATGTTATTTACTTGTACCAAAAGAGAAAAACAAATCTTAGACGAATTGAATTTAGACTATTATTGGGTAGAATTATAAACTTTTTGAGGTCTTTCATACTCCTAACTTGAATTTTAGCAATAAATAGGGTATAATAAGCAAGTCAAATATTTTTGACTTGTTTATTACATATTATATATAATGTAGAAAGGAGTGTATCATATATTTAAGTAATGCAATATATGATACAAAATGGATATGTTTCAAAAATTAGAAGAAGTGGAAAAACGCTATGAAGAAGTAACCAAAAAGATTAGCGACCCAGAAGTGATTAGCAAGCAAGAAGAATGGAAAGCCTTAATGAAGGAACATGCAGAAATAGAACCAGTTGTATTAAAATATAGAGAATATAAAAAAGCAAACCAAGCCATAGAAGACGCAAAAGCAATGCTAAACGACCCTGAAATGAAAGAATTAGCCGAATTAGACTTAGAAGAAAATAAAGAAAAATTACCAAAATTAGAAGAAGAAATTAAAATTCTACTAATTCCAAAAGACCCAAATGATGACAAGAATGTTATTTGTGAAATACGTGGAGGGGCAGGAGGAGAAGAAGCAGCTTTATTTGCAGGAACTTTATTTAGAATGTATTCCATGTACGCAGAAAAGAAACATTGGAAATTAGAAGTATTAAATGAAAATGAAACAGGACTTG
>CANDSI010000169.1 GCA_947388575.1 uncultured Mycoplasma sp. | reverse complement strand
TTACATTTCACATAAAGAATAGATTATAGCATAATTTTGTATTTATTTGACAGTAATAATAGAAAATGATATAATACCAATTACAAAAAAAGGGGGGGGGAAAACACAATGTACGATGAACAAGAAATTAGTGAAATACTAAGCATCTATTATGTACATTATAAAAATTATCCAGAAAACAAATATATAGATTATTTAGCTTCTTTAAACTTAGAGGAATTACCTAAAGAAGTTTTAGAAGAGCAATTACCTAGATTAGATATTATCATAAAACGAAATAATAATATTTTAAATTCGCGTTCAGTAGTTAGAGATATAAAAAAACTTCTTGCTGGGCTTACAGTAGCTATGGTAACAAGTTTTGTATTGAGTTATGCGAACTTTTCTGGTAGTTATACTTTAGATATCTTAAACAAAACTTTAAAAATATTAAGTGGAGTTGTAAGAGGCTTAGCTAACTTTGCTAATGGCTGGAATATTTGCGAAATAATAAAAGATTGCCGAAATTATTCTGAAGAAAAAAATAGAGTTAGCAATTTAGCAAACCGATTAAATAGAAAAATAAATAAAGCTATTTCTTCCAAGCAAGAATTAAATTCCGTAAATGAAAGAGAACAAAGTCAAGTAAAAGCAGAAGAATTAGTTAAACAAATAGGAGAACAAGAATTAAGAGATAAAATTACTAAAATCGAAGGAAGAATACTTCTCTTGCCAAAAGAACAAGAAAGAGATTTTCAAAATAGGCTTCAAGAAGCTTTAACAGAATATAGAAATATGTCTAGAGTTTTTAGTGGAGGTGGAATATCATTAATTCTTAAAAGCAAATTACAATGTCTTAATGATTTAAATAGTGAACTTGATAAGATTGAAAATGATTTAAACGGTGCTTTATTTGTAAATGAAGAAGAGCTTTTTAATCGTTTAAAAATAAATACTGAAGATTTTATAAATTCTACCAGTTATCCAGAATTCGCTTGTGGTAATATTATGCTTTTAATGCAAAAATTAGGCGAATTATTAGAATGTTCTAAAGACTTACTAAGACAAATTGAAATTCAAAATTCATTTGCGGTCTGTTTTTGGGCGAGTATAAAAGTACTATCAGATAGTGATATTGACTTTTTAATAAAATTTTTAAGACCAATTTTCATTGATAGAGTTATATTAGAAGGCGAAAGTGAACTTGATAATCTAGAACAAACAGTTAGTGTTATAGGAAGTCGAGCAATGCTATTAAATATGAAAAATAGTGAAAATTATAATAAAAGAGAATATTTAAAAGAATTAATATTCTATGTTAAAGAATATGGTAGTAAAAATAAAACTCGTACAAGAGAAATACCGACCAATTAAATGGAAATTACTAAAATATTCCATTTTTTTCTAGTTAAAATATTAATTAAATGTTATAATAAAACTTGGTGTAGTAAAATGAAATTATGTGAAGTAAATAGAGAAGAATTAAGTCCAATGATGAAACAATATATGGAGATAAAAGATAATTATCCCGAAGAATTATTATTTTTTCGTTTAGGGGACTTTTATGAATTATTTTTTGAAGATGGTATTATAGCCTCTCGTGAATTAGAGCTTACTTTAACAGGGAAAAATGCTGGATTAACAGAACGTATTCCAATGTGTGGAGTTCCGTTTCATAGTGTTAATCCTTATATAGAGAAACTAATTGAAAAAGGATATAAAGTAGCCATATGTGAACAATTAGAAGACCCTAAAACTACTAAAGGAACAGTTAAAAGAGGAGTAGTAGAAGTTATATCTAAAGGAACAATTGTTAACTTAGAATCTTTAAATGAGCACGATAATAATTATATCGCGAGTGTCTTAGATTTAGAATATATATATTTAATAACCTATGCTGATATATCAACTGGTGAATTATGTAGTTTAAGTATAAATCATAGCAAAGACATATTATTAAATGAATTATTACATTTAGGAGTTAAAGAAGTAATATTAGAAGAGAATGTTGATGCTGAATTAATTAATATTCTTAAAAACAATTATAGTATCGAAGTAACAATATCAAGTACTTATTTAACAGAAGGTTATGAGAGATTAATAAATAGTGTTGATGATGCTAGAATTAAGCAAGGTATTAGGCACTTATTATATTATGTAGTTATAAAAGAACTAAAAGATGTAAGTCATATATCTAGTGTAACAATAGTTAATAAAAATGATTATTTAGAGATGGATGTTCATACTATTAGAAATCTTGAATTAACAGAAACATTAAGATTAAAAGAAAGAACATATAGTCTAGTATGGTTATTAGACAAAACAAAGACTGCGATGGGTTCTAGGAAACTTAAAAACTGGGTATTAAATCCCTTACGTAATATTGATGAAATAGAAGAAAGATATAATAAGATAGAAACATTAAATAATGAATTTATTTTAAAAGATGAACTACGAGATTTATTATTTGAAATTTATGATATGGAGCGTCTTTGTGCTAAAGTTATATGTGGTAGTCTAAATGCGAGAGACTTATTACAAATTAAAAACTCTTTAAGTGTTTTACCACGTGTAAGTGATATTGTAAGTGATTTAGGTTTTAAATATCAAGTAAATACTCATAGTGAGCTATTTGATTTATTAGAAAGAAGTGTTTATGAAAATCCACCGCTTAGTATCAAAGAAGGCTTTTTAATTAAAGATGGGTATAACAAAGAATTAGATGAACTTAAAAATATTCGTTCTGGTGGCAAAGAATTTTTAACTGATTTTGAAAGCAAAATTAAAGAAACCACAGGTATAAAAAACTTAAAAGTAGGATTTAATCGTGTATTTGGTTATTATATTGAAATATCTAAAGGTCAAGCTAGTATGGTAACTGAAGAATTCGGTTGGGAACGACGCCAAACTCTAGCTAACTGTGAAAGATTTATAAGTCCTGAATTAAAAGAAAAAGAATCAATGATTTTAAATGCTGAAGAAAAAATATTTGAACTTGAATATGAACTATTCTGTGAAATAAGAGGAGTGATTAAAGAAGAAATATTAGAATTAAAGAAAACAGCAGATATTATAAGTGAATTAGATGCGATATGTAGTTTAGCAGTTTGTAGTGAAGAATATAGTTTAGTAAGACCAAAACTAAATACCGAAAACATTATAGAAATAATTGATGGTAGACACCCAGTTATTGAAGTAGTAAGCAAAAATGCTTATGTTCCAAACGATGTATTAATGGATAACACTACTGATATATTACTTATAACGGGACCTAATATGAGTGGTAAGTCAACATATATGCGAGAGCTAGCAGTTATTACCATTATGGCACAAATGGGTTCTTTTGTTCCAGCTAAGAGTGCTAACCTACCTATAATTGATAAAATATTTACAAGAATTGGCGCTAGTGATGATTTAGTAAGTGGTGAATCAACATTTATGGTTGAGATGAAGGAAGCTTGTAATGCCCTAGTCGGAGCTACTAAAAACTCTTTAATTTTATTTGATGAACTTGGAAGAGGTACAGCAACTTATGATGGAATGAGTCTAGCTCAAGCAATACTTGAGTATATTGCTAAAAACATAAAATGCAAAACTTTATTTTCAACACATTATCATGAATTAACAAGACTTGAAAGTGAATTTTTAAATATCAAAAATGTTCATGTATCAGCTAAAGAAGAGGGCAGTATGAGAAACGGCGGCAGGCAGGGCAGCAGGGGGGGCGGGGACACCGCAGAGGGGGGGGGGGGGGGGA
>CANDSI010000168.1 GCA_947388575.1 uncultured Mycoplasma sp. | reverse complement strand
TATTTATTTTTATCTTATATTTTGTTTTATTTCATTTATTAGGCTTGGAAAACAAGATAATGAAAATAGCATATCCTCAAGAATATGCTGAATATGTGACAAAATATGCTGCAGAATGTGAAGTAGATCCTTTACTAATTTTTGCGATTATTAAAGCGGAAAGTGATTTTAATCCACAAGCCAAATCACATAATGATGCAAAAGGGCTTATGCAACTAATGGATAAAACTGCTATAGAATTATCAAAGCAAGTAGAAGTAGATTTATATGACCCAGAAACGAATATTAGATTAGGAACCTATTATTTTTCGCAATTGTTAGAAAAATATGATAATCAAGTGGGAATTGCATTAGCTGCTTATAACGCAGGAATGGGAAATGTAAACAATTGGATAGAAAGAGGAACGATTAAGGATGATGGCACAGATTTGGAAAACATACCATATAAAGAAACGAATATGTATGTAAGACGAATTTTGAATGATTATGAGATGTATCAAAAGTTGTATTGAGAAGAAAATTAGGAGAGTGTTATGACAAATAGAAATGAAATATTTGAAATAGGTATAGGGACATGGAAAATAGAGCCTGAAAATATAGAAAATGATATAAAGGCTTTGATGTATTCTTATAACTTGGGACAAAATTATTTGTCTTTATCTATGCTATACAATAATGGAGAAGTCGTAAAGCAACTGAAAAAATTTATAGACAAAGTAGATAGAGAAAAATTATTTATTGCAGCAAATTTGGAACCTAATATTGAATGTGAAGAAGATGTGGAAAAGCAGTTAGATGAATATCTAAATAGTCTTAATATTGAGTGTCTTGATATGCTTCAATTACATAAGCCTTCATTTTCAAAGATTCCTCTAATAAATGTTTATAAAGAAATACAAAAAATGGTAGAAATAGGAAAAGTAAAATATATAGGCATTAGCAATGCAAGTTTAGAACAATTAGAAGAAATAAATAAAGAGATTAAAATAGATTTCTTTGAAGGTATTTACAATTTAGAATGTAAAATATATGAAGATATAAAGGTTGTAGAGTATTGCAATCAAAAGAATATAAAATTCTTATGCTATCAACCACTAAGAAGAAATAGGACAGCACAAAGGAATTATCCGATATTGGTTGAATTGGCTAATAAATACCAAAAAACTCAAAATCAGATTATACTTAATTGGTTGATAAAGGAAAAGAAAATGATAGCCTTAGTAAAATCAACTAATATAGATAGGATAAGTGAGAATAAACAAGCATTAAACTTTGAGATGGAAAAAGAAGACTATCAAAGACTAAATAATTTTAGAAGTGAGGAATTCGATAATGTTAAGATTGATTGGAGTGATAATGGTGGGATTCCAATAGATCAATTAGCTAATCAGTTTGCATAGTAAAGTAGGGTAAATTAGTAGTTATTTGGATAATTTTGTTATGTTTACCGTTATCTATTCTAGTTAATAAGATTATAGAAAAGCAAGAGGAAATTTTTAAAGACAAGGTAAAAGCTACATAATCCTAATCTATAGTAATTTAAATTAAAGGAGAATTTAGATAACATGATAAAAAGACTTATTTTTGATGTAGATGGAACTCTTATACAAGGAGTTAACTTTGTAGCTAGTGTTGAAAAAACCTTAAAAAGAATAGGAGTATATTCTGATGAAGCAGTGAGACTATTTTTACAAGGAATAAAAACATATGAGCAAATGTATGATAATTATAATATTGTAGATTATACAACACATATGGGAAATGCTATAAACAGAGAAATGCCACAAGAATTTGTTACAGTATTTTTTGAAGAATTGAAAATATGCATACCTCCTAGAAACCAATTATTGATAGATGCGATACAAAGATTAGCACAAAGATATGAATTAGTATTATTGACTAATTATTTCGCAGAGTCTCAATTGAACAGATTAAATAATATGGGAATAGGACAATATTTTCAAGAATGTTATGGAGAACATAAAATAAAACCAAATAAAGAGGCATATTTGAGTGCTTGTGGTGATAAAAAGCCCAATGAATGTGTTATGATTGGTGATGATATTTATTTAGATATCACAAGAGCAAAGCAAGAGGGATTAAATACTATTTGGATTAATAGTAAGGAGATAACTGTTGAGGCTAATATAGGAACTATGGTTAAATCTGTTGAAGAAATCTCTAAAAAATTAATTGACAAAATAGAAGATGGACTTATGGAGGGAGAATAGTTTTTACATAAAGTATAAAGAAATGAAGTCAAATGGGACTAAATTGGATAATGAAACTTTAGTGATATTTAGATATTTTCTAAAGTTTCTTTTTTATTGGAATATACTTTGTCATTTTATGTAGAAATATGTCTATCGATTTTAATTGACATAGTATAAAGAATTGTAGTAACATGAAAAAAGTTAATTATAAATCATTTTAATTTTAATTCTTAATCAAATCCCCAGAAAAAATCAATTGACATTTTATAACAAATATGTTATATTAAAAGGAGCAATATATGTATAAAATTATTTTTTATCAAAATCAAAATGGAGAAAGTGAAGTAGAAAATTATATTAATACATTGAGAAAACAAGTAAATAATAAAGATAATAGAGTAAAACTCAACAAAATAATAGCATATATGAATTTATTATCAGAACAAGGTTTAGAAATAGGAAGTCCATATATAAAACATTTAGAAGATGATATATGGGAATTAAGACCAATAAGAGATAGAATACTTTTTGCCTATTATACCAATAATAAATTTTTGTTATTAACATGCTTTATGAAAGAAACACAAAAAACTCCCAAAAGAGAAATTGAAAGGGCAAGAAGATTGTTGAAGGATTATAAAGAGAGGAATGGTTAAAATGGGAAAGAAAGAATTGACTTGGGAAGAAGTAAAAGCTAATCTAAAATTAACTCCTGAAGAAGAAGAAGCAATAAAAATAGAAGAAGATATTATTAGAGCAACTATTGAAGCAAGAAAGAACAAAAATCTTACACAAGAAGAATTAAGTAGAATAAGTGGAATAAAGCAACCAGCAATTGCTAGAATAGAAAAACATACAAATTCACCTCAAATATATACTATACTCAAATTATTATACCCTATGGGATATACTTTGAGAGTAGTACCTATTGAAAAGCAAAAAAAATAAAACCGTTTTAGAGGAAATTTCTAAAACGGTTTATGGCACAATTGGATCTATTATTTCATATTTCCTTGAATAATCTTTAGTCTCTTGGTTACTCTTGTAAACTTCACTACGATTTTTTTGCAAGAAATTTACTAAATCATACAAATCTACCCAAATTTGATTAGGTCCTTCTTTTTGCACTTCATCAAAAATAAGCTGTATACCAAAATGAAGATGAGGAACATTGATATTATTGACATTCTCTTTCGTACTATATCCAGTCATACCAAGATAACCAATGACATCACCTGCTTGCACAATTTGGCCTTCTTTTAGATTTTCAGCATAAGGATGATTTTTTCTCAAATGGGCGTAGTAATAATAACGTTTTTTATCAAAACTACGAATACCAATTCTCCAACCACCATATTGATTCCAACCAGCTGCTTCTACAACACCAGATTCTACTGCAATAATAGGAGCACCAACACTTCCCATTAAATCATTTCCAAAATGTAGCCTTTTATATCCATAAGACCTAGAAGCACCAAAATCATCATAATGACTATAAGAATAGTTTTTAGCAACAGGGTGGAA
>CANDSI010000167.1 GCA_947388575.1 uncultured Mycoplasma sp. | reverse complement strand
TCTTTAAATATTTCTTCAAAATAAACTTTTCTAAAATTAGGAAAACAAAAAAGTAAATACCCCACATAATAAAGTTCCAACTAGCTCCATGCCAAAAACCAGTTAAAGCCCAAACAATAAAGATATTACGAATATTTTTTATCTTAGAGCATTTATTACCACCGAGTGGAATATAGACATAATCTTTAAAAAAGCTAGATAAAGAAATATGCCATCTCCTCCAAAAATCAGTTATTGAAGAAGCAATTAAAGGATAATTAAAATTCTCTTTAAAATTGAAACCAAACATTTTACCAAGTCCAATAGCCATATCACTATAACCTGAAAAATCATAATATATTTGTAATGTAAAACAAATAGCCACTAAAATATAAGATATTGCACTCATATTAAATCCCAATATATTAGTATAAACATTATATATAGTATCAGCGATTAATACTTTTTTAGCCAAACCAATAACAAATCTTTTAACGCCTATACTAAAAAGTTCAAAACTTTCTTGTCTTGTTTCTAATTCTAGTGCAACATCTTGATATCTCACAATTGGTCCTGCAACTAACTGCGGAAATAATGTAATATATGTCGCATATCTAAGAAAACTTTTTTCTGGTGAAACACTTTTTCTATAAACATCAATTAAATAGCTTATATTTTGAAATGTAAAAAAACTAATCCCTAAAGGTAAAATTATTTTAAGCATTGGCAAATTAAAATTAAAAATATTATTAAAAGTTTCTAAAAAGAAATTTGTATATTTAAAATAAAATAATAAACCAATATTAAAAACTAAACCAATTATAAGATACAACTTTTTTCTTTTCTGCTCAATTAATAAACCTATTATATAATTAACTAAGCAAGATAACAAAAGCAAGAATACATACCATTTCTCACCGATATAATAAAATATCAAACTAAATATTAATAATACATTATTACGATATTTCTTAGGTACTAAAAAATAGCTAAGAAATAACAAAGTTAAAAAAAAGAAAAGAAAACTTATACTAGAAAATACCATAAATTCACTTTCCTTCTTACTATTTTAAATTTTCAAAATTTGTTTTAATAGGATCTGCTAGTTCATTAGACATAATAAGAACTACTAAATCTCCTTTATTTAAAACATAAAGTTTTTCAGCTTCCACACAAATCCACTTACGTGGGTCAGCCTTTTCTTTAATTTCTTTTACAACAGCCTCAGCTTCATTGCTATCTTCAAGTCTTATTAAAACAACAGAATGTGCTGTCGATCCAGTCATTGATTCACTAGCAATCGCTTCTTTATATTTAGCACTTGTAAAGGCATAATATTGAAAATTCTCTTCAGTTAAAGGTATATTTTCTACCATCATAGGCATCTCTTCTTCTTTTATACCTTCATATAATTTTTCCATTATTTCTTCTAAAGAACCTTCGATGTTTTTATTTTCAACCTTTTTATCGCATCCAACTACTCCAAATGTTAAAAATAAAACACTAAATAAACATAATAATTTTTTCATAATCTCATCTCCTTCATAATCATAACATAAAATTCAAAATAAATAAATGACTTTTACATTTTATTTTATAGTTCCTTACTTTTAACATAATTCACTTTACTTTTATATAAAAATATTATATTATTAATTTAGCGAGACACTAAATAGTGCTTGCCACAAAATGTTGCTTGCACCACTTTTATGAGTGGTGCTTTTATTTTTACCAAAACCCCCAATAATTACTTACTGATGATTAAAAGTATAATAATCACTAAAAGTATCAAAACTAAAAAGTCCTTTTTACTCATAAGTGACCCACCTCCAAGGAAGTGACAAGTACCATACATAATTGTGCCTCACAAATTAAAAATACCATAAAAAAATAGATATGTCAAAAAAAGTTAGCACTAGACTATTTAGTGTTCTTTTCATATATATCAATTTCAAAAATTTAATTCATTTTATAAATATTAGTTTTAGGAAAGACTATTTCTACTTCAGTATATTTTTTATATAGAGAAGAAATATTAATATCTAAATTTAATCTTTCACATAACTTTTTAGCTAAATATAAACCTATACCTGTTGAATATTCTTTTTTACGATTAGTCCCTGTAAAGCCTTTATCAAATACTCTTTTTAAATCACTTTCTTTTATTCCAGCCCCATTATCTTTAATAATTAAAATTACATTATTTTTATTTTCTAAAGCATCAATTTCAATTAATTTTTCTTTCTTATCAAAATACTTCAAAGAATTTTCTATTATTTGTGATATTATAAAAGTAAGCCACTTCTCATCAGTATAAACTTTATAATTTAAAGAAGCTACTTTTAAAGAAACTTTATTTTTTAAAATATTATTTTTATAATTTAAAAGTATCGGATGCAAAATATCATTTAAGTTTAATTCTTTCACAAAATAATCTTTTTCTGTAACTTCACTACGAGCATAATATAACATTTGTTCTACTTTAGTTTCTATTTTTTTAACTTCTTCTAATAAATTATTATCATTAGAATTTTGTAAAGATAAAGAAAGAACTGAGATAGGCATTTTTATTTCATGAGCAAAAGCTTCAACATATTCTTCATAATCTTCTTTTTCCAGTTCTAAATTACTAACTTTATCATTCATCGATTTACAAGCACTTTTTAAAGCATAAAAATAAGCTTTATTAATAATATTTCTAGGTTTAGCTAAAACTTCTGAGATTAAATATTTATCATCTAAATTATCAACCAAATTTACTATATTATTATATTTTTTCTTTATAATCAAAAAAGATAAAGTTAAATAGAAAATATTATAAAAAACTAAAAATAGAGAAAGAAAAAGAATAAATACTTTATTCACATTAAGTAAAATTAATAAAAAATCTAAAATAAAAATAAAAGAAGCCTGAAATAAAACAAAACTAATTTTTTCTTCTAAAAAACTACTAAACCTCATAATTTATATCCCTCACCTCTAATTGTAGTAAGCAAATTATTAATACCTATTTCACTAGCTTTTTTTCGTAAACGATTAATATTCACAAGTAATATATTTTCATCCAAATAATATTTATCATTCCATAAATATTCTAATAATTCTTCTTTAGAAATAACGCGATTTTCTTCTCTAAAAAAATAATATAGAATCCTAAATTCATTACGTGTTAACTCTATTTCTTTTCCTTGATATTTAAGAAGTGACAAATGTAAATCTAAAATATAATCATTTTTAACAATTTCTTTAAAAGAGAAAGGGTCAGTATTATTTATTGCTCTTCTAATTTTTTCTAACAAAATACTTTTATTATAAGGTTTAGTAATAAAATCAATTCCCCCTACTTTAATACTAAGTAATTCATCTTCATCAGTATTTCTACTCGTTACAAAAATAATTTGAAAATTCAATTTATTTTTAATTTTCTTACATAATGTAAAACCATTTTCATAAGGTAAATTTATATCTAATAATACCAAAGAAATACTACTATTAATATAATCTAAAATATTTAAAAACTCATTTACTAAAATAGTATGATATCCATAACTATTAAGTAATTTAGAAAGTTCTTCTCTAATTTTTTTATCATCTTCAATTATTAAAATATTCATATATGCCTCCTTAGTTATTATAACACAAAAAGAAATCTTAAATTAAAAGATTTCTACGATTTAATATTATTTTTAAAACCGAAATAAGTTGCGATAAAATAAATTACAAATGGAATTAAGAATAAAATCAAATTCATACTAAAGTATT
>CANDSI010000166.1 GCA_947388575.1 uncultured Mycoplasma sp. | reverse complement strand
GAGGATATGATTGCCCAGTTAGGAGAAGATTATACTTTTGATTCCAATAAAGTCAATAAAGGATATCCAATACTAAAATGGCAAGAGGGGAGATAGATTGAAAAATAAAAAAGAAAATGGATTATATTGGAGAAGGTTAGATAATTCAGCTAAGATTTTCCCTATATCAACAGGGAAAAAATATAGTACAGTTTTCCGTTTATCAGCTGTGTTAAAGGAAAAAATAAATCCTAATGTATTAGAACAAGCAGTAAAGCAGGCTTTAAAAAAATACCAATCATTTAAAGTAAGAATGAAACCAGGTTTATTTTGGTATTACTTAGAACAGAATACCAAAGAGCCAATTGTAGAAGAAGAACAAGATTATCCTTGTCAATATATAGATAGTAAACGAAATAATTATTATTTATTTAAAGTTACCTATTTTGAAAATAAAATCAATATTGATATTTTTCATTCCCTAACAGATGGTAACAGTGGAACAACCTTTTTTAAAGAAATTATTTATACGTAGTTGGAACTAATGTATCCACAAGTATTTCATGAAGAAGAGCGAAAAATAAAAAGAATAGAATATAATACAGAAGATAGTTATATTAAAAATTATGATAAAAAAGCGAAATCAAATGCTTCTAGTAAAAAAGCGTATCGAATAAAGGGAAAAAAGATAAGATTAGGAGCCATTAGTGTTATACACGAAATAGTAGATGTTGAGGCCCTAAAAGAAGAATGTAAAAAACAACAAGCAACCATTACACAATATTTAACAGCGGTGTTAATTTATAGTATCTATCAGGAAAATTATAAAATAACGGCTGGAAAGAAACCGATCAAGGTATGTATACCAGTTAATTTAAAAAAGTATTTTGCTTCTAAGACGATATCAAATTTCTTTTCTTATATTACAGTAGAAGCAGAAATGGAAAAAGACAAATTAGACAATTTTCAAAAAATATTAAATTTTGTTAAACAAGATTTTAGTCAAAAGTTAATCGAAGAAGAAATTATAAAAACGATGTCAACAAATGTAAAAATTGGCAATAATCCTTTAGTTAGACTTATTCCATTAGTGATCAAAAAAGCTATTGTTCGATTAAGTTATATAGAAATTAGAAAATATACCACAACTACATTTTCTAATATAGGAAGAATTGGTATCATAGGAAAATACAAAGATTATATCGATTATTTTTTAATGCTAATTGCACCAGAGCCTGTAGAAAAGATTAAATGTTCTAGTTGTACATTTGAAAATAAAATGACATTTACCTTTACTTCCATTTTACAAGATAATCATATAGAAAAAAGATTTTATGAATTTTTAAGAAAAAAAGGAATGAAAATTGAAATAGAAAGCAATGGTGTTTTAGATGATATATCCTCAAAAGATTAAAGCTAAAAAAAGTGATAAAATCATAAAAATATTCGTTAGTGTCTCAATAGGAATCGGACTGATATTAGTTATAATCAATAAATTGACTACTCCTAATTTTCCGTGGGCAGGATTAGTCAATGCTGGTATTTTATATAGTTGGATTACCGTTATTTATTCTATAAGAAAAAATATTAATATAGCAGGACATGTATTACTACAAATGATTATTCTTTCGTTATTTATGATATATATTGATGATAAAATAGGTTTTCAAGGATGGTCTATTCATATAGCTATGCCTATTATGATTATGGTAGCTAATTTGACGATGTTAGTTCTGACAATCATTAGTTATAAGAAATATATGAAATATGCTATGTATCAACTCGTTATTGTATTTTTTAGTATTTTACCCATTATGTTGATGGCAGAACATGGAGGACAAAAAAAGATGTTAAGTGTAATCGCTAGTGGGATTTCGATTTTAAATTTTATCATTGGTTTAGTATTATGTGCTAAAGAAATAAAAGAAGTTATGATTAGAAAATTCCATCTATAATTGACATATTAGTAATGAGTAGATATAATAAGCAAAAAGAGGGAAAAGAATGAAAAACATAAAAGATTATTCATTAGAAGAGTTAAAAGAAGAATTAAAAGAACTAGGAGAAAAGCCATTTCGTGCAGAGCAAATTTTTCAGTGGCTATATAAAGAAAAAGTAAAATCATTTGATGAAATGACAAATTTATCTTTGCCATTAAGGGAAAAACTAGAAAGATATTATACCATAGGTCATTTTAAGATCATGAAAAAACAAGAATCTAAAGATGGAACAATCAAATATTTATTTGATGTATTAGATGGAAATGCGATAGAAACAGTATTAATGAGATACCATCATGGAAATAGTCTATGTGTATCTTCACAAATTGGCTGCAAGATGGGATGTAAATTTTGTGCTTCTACAGGTATTAATTTTATCAGAAATTTGACCAAGGGAGAAATTATAGAACAAATTTTATCTGTAGAGCAAGATACAGGAGAAAAGATCAATAATGTGGTATTTATGGGAATTGGAGAACCATTCGATAATTATGAAAATGTAGTTAATGCCATTAGGATAATGAATCATCCTAAAGGGTTAAATATAGGAGCAAGACATATTAGTATTTCAACTAGTGGTTTAGTGCCTAAAATTAACCAATTAGCAGACGAAAATATTCAATGTACATTATCTATTTCTTTACATGCAACAAATAATCAAAAAAGAAGTAAAATGATGCCAGTTAACCAAAGATATCCCATAGAAGAATTATTACAAAGTTGCCGAAATTACATCATAAAAACGAATCGAAGAATATCATTTGAATATGCTTTGGCTAAAGATAATAATGACCATATAGAAGATGCAAAAGAATTAGTGCATTTATTAAAAGGAATGTTATGTCATGTGAATTTAATTCCCATTAATAAGATTGAGAATGGACAATTTGTGAAAAGTACAAATGAAAATATCATAAAATTTAGAGATTATTTAAATGAACAAGGAATTGTCGCAACGATTAGAAGAGAATTAGGTTCTGATATTGATGCTGCCTGTGGGCAGTTGAGAAGAAAAAATTTGTAAGATTTGACTAGGGATAAAAGGAGAAAAAGATGTTATTAAAAGAGATAAAAGAAATCTTGCCATTTGCTAATAAAATAAAAGTTTATGCTTTTGTTGGACCATCAGGAACAGGAAAAAGTTATCGAGCACAGATGGTAGCAGGAGAAAAAGATACACATTTTATTATTGATGATGGATTATTAATTAAAGATAATGAAGTAATAGCAGGAGAATCAGCTAAAAAAGCTTCTACTAAAGTAGCCACAGTTAAGCATGCCCTTTTTTATGAACAAAAAGAGAAGGATGAAATTATCAAGGCCTTAAAAAAATATAAACCACAAAGTATTTTAATTTTAGGGACATCAGATGGTATGGTACAAAAAATTGCTACCAATTTAGGACTACCAGAAATTTCAGAAACAACGTATATTACTGATGTAGCAACCCAACAAGAGATGGAAACAGCTAGAAGAATTAGAGTAACAGAAGGAAAACATGTGATACCAGTTCCTACATTTGAAATTAAAAAGGATTTTTCTGGTTATCTATTAGATCCACTTCAAATTTTTAAATCTAAGGGAAGAGGAAAAAAACCATATATATCAGAAAAATCGATTATTAGACCAACCTTTAGTTATATGGGGAGATTTACTATTTCTGATTTGGTGTTCAGGCAAATTTTAGACTATTTAGCGACACAAACACCAGCAATTTATAAAATTTTAAAGACTAGAGTAGAAAATTATGGTGATGGGGCTAAAATTTATATGGAAGTTACCATTCTTTATGGCTATAAAGTC
>CANDSI010000165.1 GCA_947388575.1 uncultured Mycoplasma sp. | reverse complement strand
GGTAACTGAAGAAGATAGAAATCAGGGTTTTGTAAATATTTATGATAAACACTACGATAATTTAAATGATGCCTTAGAGCAAGCAAGAGATTTATATGGCGATGATGAACTAGCTAGTATTATGATAACCAATAATGGCGAATCAATATATTGTAGAGATAAGGAAACATTTGAGACTTTTTATTTAAATGATGATACATTTAGCAAAGTTCCAAAAGAAATTCTTGATGAATATATAAGTAATTATACAGACCATAAAAAACTACCAATAAAAGAAGATAAAATTTATTGTGAAAATAATGATACTGGTTTTATAGCAGTAGATAATTCTAGTGGAGAGTGTTATGTAGAAGAGTTCCAAAACGAAAAACAAGTACACGAATGGTTATTAGGGAAAGAAAAAGAGGAGATTGACAAAGAAATAATCGAAGAGGTAACACTATGAAAGAGTATTTAAATCGTAAAGAATATCCAAATGGCGATATTACTATAAAATTAGTTAAAATGGGATGTGATATTGATGAAGAAAATAATCATAGGGTAAGAGGAATAGTACCTACTGATGATGGTAAACAACTTTTTATAGAAGTAGGTGATGCTCATAGATTTGATAAATCACATTTTAAAGATATGAGTAAGGAAGAATATTTGAAAAAGTATCCTTATGAAAATTATTTATGGTGTGATTTTTGTTTTAGAGTAGATATTCCAAAGGATTATTATAGGAATTATTCCCATGATATTGAAAGTAAAAAGAGTTATCACGATATAGAATATGATAAAGCAGGCATTATAAAATTTTTGCAAAAATATAATAAACACATAACTGATATTGAATTAGTTGATAAAAATTATATAGATGAATTTAATGATATAAACCATTTTTATAAGTTATATGATGAGAGATTAGAGCATACTCTTGAACCAATTAAAATCATTCATAAAACGCCGCAATATGCTTCTATTGAAGTTTTTTATAAATGCACTAATTATGATAATACATCAAATTATGAAGAATTAATGACTTATCACAATTATAAAATAGAACACCTATATGAAATATTTGGTAAGGAAAAAATGGATACCTTATTTGAAGAATATGATAGGAAACTAAATGAACTTAAAGCAACCTTTAGTACAAACCAAGAAAAGGAATTGTAAAAGTTTATGAATGAAGAATTTAATGATTTAGATGCTATATATGGTGGTTATCCAACAGAGGAAAATTATCGTAAGAATTTAGTAGCGAATATTAAAAAAACAAAGTACGAAAATATGAAAGAAGTATCCATAAAACTAGAATACTCATTGTCGCCATACGATATAATTAGGTTATCTAAGGAATATAAAAAGCATAACAAAGAATTTAATGATAAAGTAGAGTATTTACTAACAGATCTAAACTTTCATAGTGAATGTTCTAGGTTATATTATAATGAAGAAGATAAACTTATAGAAGAATCTAAGCAAGAGATTAAAAAACTATTAGAACATTATGTATTAGATAAATTTATTAATAAATATAAAAGAAATCCTAAAAATCAAGGATATTTGTCTTTAACTTCTAAAGAACTAGAAGATGTTTCAATTTATGATTGTAAATATTTAGAAAGTATTGGATGTTTACAAGAAGCAGAAGAAGGCTATAAAATATCTGATAATTACATTAAGTCTATAAATACTAATCAAAAAGAAGAAGATTTTTTAATGAAATAAAAAAGGGGGAGAATGAGCTACGAAATTGTAAAGAATATAAGCAGAAAAAAAGATAATAGAATCTTTATAACAAGTGCATGTAATAACTTATATCCACATACATTTGAAAAGTGGGAATATCTGCCTAATGAAAAATGTAATGAAGAAGAATTAAAAAATAAAATGCTATATTTATTTCATGGCATAATAGGAAATTCTTATCAATTACAAGGTAGCGTTAATGATAAATGGAAATATGCTGAAAATAAGTTTTTAGAATACTGTCAAAACAATAACATAAATACATACGACTTATGGGACTTACCCTATAAGAATGGTGATTATAACATTGAATTATTAAAACCATATTATGATATATTTGAGAGTTTTTTAAATGAAAAAGAGAAAAAAGGAAAATATTATTTAAAATCTGATTTAGGATATATTACAAAAGTTAATAAGAAATCATTTGAATACAATGCTTATTTGTTAGATGCCAAAAACTGCAAAAATTATAAAAAGATTTATAATGATTATTGTAAATTAAGTACGAATGTAAGGCAAAAATACAATATTAAAATTGAAGAATATGTTATAGATAAAAAACATGATGATGAAAAGTCAGATAGTATGGAGTTGATTTTATAATGGATAGTGTTAAATTTGATTCCATACCACAAATCCAGATAATTATAATGGTATTAGCGATTATTGCTATAATTTTTATTATTTTCCTTGAACCTAGAATTAGTAAAAGAAAATTAGTGAATAAAAATGAACATGGCTCTAGTAAATTTGCAGATTTAAAAGAAATTCAAAATACTTTTATAAAAGAAAGTATTAAAAATAGTGAAAGTGTTGGGTTTCCTGTTTGGTATGAAAAGAAAAATAATAAATTTGAAAATGTTTATCTTGATAATAAGTCTCCTCATTTTCTCTTAATTGGATCTACTGGAAGTGGTAAATCGGTAACAGTGGTAATTCCAGAATGTATGATGTTTGCGACTTCTAAAGAAAAGCATAGTGTAGTTGTAACTGATCCCAAAGGAGAAATATTTAAAACTACTAGCAAAGTTTTTGCTGATAATGGATATGATGTTATTCCTATTAACTTTAGAGAACCAACTAAATCAGTAAGAATAAACATAATGCAACCTATCATTGATGAGTGGAAAGAGTATTGTAAATATAATAAAGCAATGCTTTTTCTTTTTTCTCATTTTATAAAAGTTAATAAAATAAAAATTACCAATATAGATGATAAAAAATATCTTGATAAAATAAAAAACAAGTTTCAGTTAGAAGATTATTTAATCGATATTATAATTAATAATCAAAAAGAAATCAGTAATAGTATCGAAAATAAAAAAATGTATAACGAAAACTTAATAGGAATTGATACAAATAATTTAAAAGAGTTTTTAATTAATAAAACAAATGATGAGATATTACAACTTATTAGAGAGTACCAAAATAAAAGTTCTAAACATCAAGCAGAAGCTAATAGATTAGTAATTGGTTTAGCTGATTTAATATTTGTCGATAAGGAAACGAATGATAAGTTTTGGATAAATAGTGCTAAACAATTATTTATAGGTATTGTTGGAATCTTTTTGGAAGACTATCAATTAGGTCTTATATCGGAAAATAAAATAAATATTTCTAGTATAAAGAAATTTCAAAACTCATCTTTAATAAAGGAGAATCAAACTTATTTACAAAAAAATCTAAATAATAGGAAATATGGTAGTTTATCAAAAGATTATTTAACTTCTATTATGTCGGCGGCAGATAATACATATAAGTCAATTACAGCAGTATTTGGCGAAAAGATGGCTATATTTGATGACTTAAATGTTGAAAATATTACAAGTTCAAATGAATTTAATTTTACAGATTTAGGAAGTAAACCAACAGCTTTATTTATAATAGTTCCAGATGAGGATAGAGCATACTTTCAATTAGTTACTATTATTATAGGAATGTTAACAAAAGACTTAACTAGATTTGCTAACTTACCAGAAAACAAAGGACAACTACCAGTTATGGTAGAGTGGATTCTTGATGAATTCGCAAATTGTCCTCCTTTAA
>CANDSI010000164.1 GCA_947388575.1 uncultured Mycoplasma sp. | reverse complement strand
CTTTTGCTGATAAAAGGGACACTAAGAAAAGGGTAATCCCTGCAACACGGGGTAACATCTATGATGTTAATGGCGAGACTATTGCCAGTAATGCCAATTCTTATACTTTAATTGCCTATTTAAGTGAAAAAAGAACTACTAATATGGATAATCCTCAGCATGTAATTGACAAAGAAAGTACTGCTGCATCTTTATCGGAAGCATTAGAAATGGATTATGATTATGTTTTAGGAAGATTAAATGTAAAAGGAGCTTATCAAGTAGAATTTGGCACCAAAGGAAAAAACTTATCTGAGAATCAAAAAGTAAAAATTGAATCATTAGGTTTACCAGGAATAGGTTTTATCGCAGGTAATAAAAGGTATTATAAAAATAATAAAATAGCACCATATATTGTAGGCTATGCCAAAACTAGCGAAGATGGCGAAATAAATGGTGAAATAGGAATTGAAAGACAATACGAGAATGTCTTAAAAGGTGAAGATGGCTATTCTGAATATCAAGTAGATGGTGCAGGATATCAAATGGGAGAACCATTAGTTAATAAAGACCCAGTAAGTGGTAGTGACATTTATCTTACAATTGATACTGGAATCCAATTAATTTTAGAAGATGCTCTACATACATTAGAGGAAAACAATACTTTCGATTGGTTTACAATGACCGTAATTGATGCTAATACTGGAGCAATAGTAGCTTCTACTTCTAGTCCTAGTTTCAATCCCAATGATGTATCCACTATCAAAAGTTATGTTAATCCGTTAATTGGTTATACATACGAACCAGGAAGTACAATGAAAATATATTCATGGTTAGCAGCTATGGAAAATGGTATTTATGATGGAACAGAAGAGTATCAATCAGGTACTACCAAAGTTGATAATTATACTATAAAAGATTTTAATAATGTTGGATGGGGTATGATAACCTATGATAAAGGTTTTGCTTATTCATCGAATGTTGCTGCTACTAATCTAGCTTTAGAACTTGGAAATGTTAAATTAAAAGAATTTTATGAATCATTAGGCTTTGGTTCTAAAACAGGAATCGAGCTTCCAAATGAAGAACATGGTATTTTAAAAATGACTTACAAATCAGAGCTTGCAACAGCCAGTTTTGGTCAAGGTATAACAACCACACCTATTCAAAACTTACAAGCTTTAACGATATTTACCAATGATGGAGAAATGTTAAAGCCTTATATAGTAGACAAAATAGTTGACCAAGAAGGAAAGGTTACCTATCAAGGGGGGAGAACATCTTTAGGACAAAAAGCATCTAGTGAAAATGTCAAAAAAATGCGTGAGTTAATGTATGATGTTGTTTATAACGGAGTTAGCAATTATTATCAACCAAATAATGTTACTTTAGCAGGTAAAACAGGAACAGCAGAATTTACTGGTTCTAACGGTAAATATTTATCTGGTTCATTAAATCGTATTCGTTCTTTTGCAGGTTTTTTTCCTTATGAAAATCCTAAGTATATATTTTATGTATCAGTAAAGAAATTAGATGGAGAGAATAAAGCATTAGCAAATGCAGTTGTAAAAGCTGTTGAAAGTATCGCTAATTATTCTAATATTACCAATTCAACTAGTGAAATAGACAAAGACTCTTTAATTTCTCTAAAGAATTACATTAGTCAAAATGTTAAAGAAACTAAAGAACATTTAGAAAATGAAAAATTAAAAGTCTATGTAATTGGAGATGGCCAAACAATAATTAATCAGTATCCATTAAAGGGTAGTGAAGTAATAAAGGGTAGCAAAGTATTTTTACTAACCGAAAATGAAGAGTATATAATGCCCGACATGACTGGATGGAGTAGTAGTGAAGTAATGAGTTTCTGCAATCTTATAGGTTTAAAATATAAGCTAAATGGCTTTGGTATTGTAAAAGATTATAATATAGAAAAAGATTCAATAATAGACTTAACTAAAATATTAGAGATAAATTTAAGTACATAAAAAAGTAAAACTTATTCATACTAATAGTGGTGAATAAGAAATGCGTTTATATAATAATTATAGTAACAGTTATAATTCTAAAACTAGAATAAATGAAATTAGAGGATTATCTAATGAATATGGAATAAACTTAAATGGTTGTAAAGAAGAATATAATGAAGAAAAAATAATAAAGAGCAGATGTAAAGACCGCAACAACAAAATAAAAAAAGGATAAAAGTATCAAACTTTTATTTTTTTATAATTGATTTTTTAAGTTTTCTAATTCTTGTTTTAAGTCATTTACGGCATTAATTAAAAAGTTTATTTGTTCTTGGTTATTATTAGAGCCTAGACTATTCCAAGATTCTCCTGTATTATGAGAGCGATTACGACCATTAATAAGTTGTTGTTGGGCAGCAGTAGTCAAAATAAATTGGCCTACTAAAATAAGCCAGTTTCCAAAACTATTTTGTTCATTAGAATTATAATCACCCACGCAAGCTGAACCTATAGCACAAGCAAGCCAAGCGAAGAGTTGAGGTTCAATATTTGGAGGAAATCCATGATTAGATTGATTATTCATAATTTTCCTCCTCTTATAATAATATTCGCGACTACATTTGCAAAATACCAAAAAGTATTATATAATTAATGTAGGTGATATTTATATGTTACAAATTAACGATGTGGATTTATCATGCATTGCAGTTAGAACAAGTCAGTATCCAACAGATAATTTACCAGAGTTTCTTTTAGTAGGAAGAAGTAATGTTGGAAAGTCTAGTTTTATCAATACTTTAATTAACAGAAAGAATTATGCGCATACTAGCTCAAAACCAGGCAAAACGCAAACTTTAAACTTTTATTTAATTAATAAAGATTTTTATTTTGTAGATGTTCCAGGATATGGTTATGCTAGTGTATCTAAAGATAGACAAAAGAAATTTGGTATAATGATCGAAGATTACATAAAAGTAAGAGAAAATTTAAAATGTGTATTTATGTTAATAGACTATCGTCACAAACCCACCGAAGATGATTGTTTAATGTATGAATTTTTAAAATACTATAATTTAGAAGTTCATATTATTGCTACCAAATATGATAAAGTAAAAGCATCACTTCGAGACAAACAAAATAAAATTATACGAGACACTTTAAAATTAAAAGAAGGAGAGAATTTCATACCTTTTTCAAGTTTTACTAAAAAAGGCAAAGATGAAGTATATGAAATATTAGAAAGTTCAATATGATAGTTCAAAATAAAGAAAAAGAATTTGTAAGTAATTATGTTGTTTTTGATTTAGAAACAACAGGATTAGAAGCTAATACTGATAAAATAATAGAGATAGGTGCCTTAAAATACAAAAATAATGAACTAGTTGATGAGTTTAGTGTATTAATAAACCCAGAAATAAGTATCCCACCAATCATAACTAAAATAACAGGCTTAAGTGATGAGGATTTAGAAAAAGAAAGAACAATAGAGAGTATATTACCAGAATTTATTACCTTTATTGAAGATTTACCTTTAATCGCACATAATTCTGAATTTGACTTAGGATTTATAGAAATTAATATTAAGAGATTAGGGTTAGCCATGATAAGTAACAAAAATATTGATACTGTAGAATTAGCCAGAAAGTTTATACCTAAAGCTTATAATTATAAATTAGAAACTTTAAAAAAGTATTTTCATTTAGACTATGGTTCTCATCGAAGTATAGATGACTGCAAAACCACAAACTATGTATATCAATATTGTAAAGATAAAGCTTTAGCTATAAAAAGTTAAATACAAATAGAAAAAGTAAGTGACCTAAAAGGACATAAAAAATGACACATAGAA
>CANDSI010000163.1 GCA_947388575.1 uncultured Mycoplasma sp. | reverse complement strand
AATTTACTCTTTTTCTCTGAAAAGAAATTATAAGCTTGTTATTTTAAAGGGTATTTGTTATAATTATTTAAAGAAATGAGTGATATTATGACATATAAAGATTTGGCAGAACTTATATTTCCGTCTATTACTAAAACTCCAGAAGATTATGAGAATATTTATCCTGAAAGAGAATTAAGTGAAGGCGCTAAAGTTGTAAGATTTGCTCCTAGTCCAACTGGTTTTATGCATATTGGTAATATGATGAGTGCGGTTATTAATTATGTTTTAGCTAGAGGTAGTAAGGGGATATTTTATGTTAGAAATGAAGATACTGATCAAGCTAGAACTGTAGAAGGGGCTTTAGATTTTATTCATCATACTTTAAAATATTATGATATTTATCCTGATGAATATGAATATAATGATAAACAAGTAGGTAATTATGGACCTTATGTTCAAAGTGAGAGAATGGAAATATATCATGCTTTTGTAAAACATTTAATTAGTATAGGAAAAGCTTATCCTTGTTTTTTAACTTCAGAAGAATTAACAGAAATAAGAGAATATCAAACTAAATCTAAAAAAAGAATTGGTATTTATGGTAAGTATGCAAAATGCAGAGATATTACACTAGATGAAGCAATAAAAAGAATTAAAGATGGTGAAAAGTTTGTAATTCGTTTTAAATCAGAAGGAGACTTTAATAAAAAGTTTGTTTTTGAAGACTTAGTTCAAGGCAAAATAGAATTTCCAGAAAATGATTTAGATGTTCCAATTATGAAAAGTGGAGATTTATTACCAACTTATCATTTTGCTCATTTAGTTGATGACCATTTAATGCGTACAACTCATGTTGTTAGAGGACAAGAGTGGATGAGCAGTGTTCCGCTTCATTATGAGTTATTCCATGCGTTTGGCTATAAAATGCCTAAATATATTCATACATCTTTAATTTTAAAAAAAGATGAAGAAACAGGAGCAATTAGAAAAATTAGTAAAAGAAAAGACCCTGAAGCTTTAATGTTCTTTTATGAAGAAAAGGGTTATCCAATTTTGGCAGTGATAGATGCAGTTATGACTATTGCTAATTCAAATTATGAAGAATGGAGAACAAATCATCCAGATACACCATTCTATGAATTTCCGTTTAGTCCAAAGAAAATGAGTCCATCAGGAGCATTATTTGACCTTGATAAATTAGATAATATCTCAAAGAATTTTATAAGTAAAATGAAAGCCGAAGATTTATATCAAGAATATTTAACTTGGGCGAAAAAGTATGATGAGCATATATATGATGTTATTAGTAAATATAAAGATGAAACTATAGCATTCTTAAATATTGAAAGAGAAACTAAAAAGCCACGTAAGGATTATGAAAATTATTTAGCTATATTTCCTAAATCTTGGTATATGTATGACGAAGAATGGGATAGAGAACTAGAATATGAATTTGGAAAAATAACTGAAAAGTCAGAAATTATTAAAGTAATGGAAGAATATTTAAATAATGTATATGATAGTAATGATACACAAGATGAATGGTTTAATAAAATTAAAGTTTTAGCAGAAAAATTTGGATATGCTGGTGATATGAAGGAATATCGTGAAAATCCAGATAATTATAAAGGAAACGTTGCAGATTTTACTACTATTATGAGAGTAGTTTTAACTACTAAAGCAATGACTCCTAACTTATATGATATTATGAATATTTTAGGAAAAGATAGAATGATTAAAAGATTAGAAATATTAAGGAAAAAGTATTAATGATAGAAATTGAATTAAAGTTTGAATTAAAAAATAAAATAAATCCTACTTTAAAACCAGATTTTATAAAAGAAGTAGAAGATATTTATTATGATACTAAAGATTATAAACTTCTTAGAAATGGTAATTTTTTACGAATTAGAAATGATAAACAATTGGATTTTAAGTTGAGTGCTAATGATTTAACTCATTTATACTGTAATGAGACTAACTATCAGTTAAATGATAGTAATATGGAAGATATAAGTGGGGTTTTAAATAGTATAGGTGTCGATATTGATTTAAAATGTGTAGATGATTTATTTTCTAATTTAGATGTCTTAGCTCCAATAAAGAAAAAAAGAACTTCTTATAATTTAGAAGAAAATGTTGTAATGGTTATTGATGAAGTAGAAGACTTAGGAACATTTTTAGAAATTGAATATGATCTTGATGCAGAGAAAATAGATGATGCTTCTTATTATGAAAATATGTTAGTTGAAATATTAAAGAATCATTCTTTATATGATGAGAGTATGAGAAAAGTACATATTGGTTATGTTGAATTGTATTTAAAAAAACATAATATGGAAGCTTATAAATTAGGATTATATCAGGAATAAGGGAAAGTGCATCTTTCCTTTTTTAGTGTTTTTTAGTATAATAGCTTCTTGGTGATAAGTATGGATTTACTAGCAGAAGTTAAAAAATTAATTTTAGAAGTTTTAGAAGATAAAGCAAAACTAAATAGTTTTAATGCTCTACAAGTTTATGCTTTTACAAATGAGAATATTGCAGGATATACAAAAGAATTAGAAATGAATCCTAATAGTAAGGTACTTACTATTTGCAGTGGTGGAGATCACTTATTAAATCTAGGAGTTAAAAAGTTTAGAAATATTAATTTAATAGATATTAATCCAATGGCAGAATATTTTACATTAGGAATTAAGATTCCTCTAGTTTTAGCTTCTTCTTTTGACTCTTTTAAAAAAAGGTTAGAGTTTTTATTTAAATCTAAAAATTATGATTTGGATTTAGAGAAAAAACTTTTATATAGTTTATTACCATTTATGAGTTTAAAATATAGGTTGTTTTTTAAAGAAGTTTTTGATTGTTATTTTAGTTTACAAGAAAAATATCATGTACCTATTAAATTAATGCAAATTCTAACTACTGATTATTACTTTAATATGGATGAAATAACATTTTATAATTTGTATTTGCAAGAAGAAAATAATTTTAATACTTTAAAAGATACTTTGTTGCATTTAAGTTTATCTTTTAGGAGAGGGAATATTTTTGATATTAATGAAGAAAGTAAATATGAATTAATAATGTGTTCAAATGCTTTAGAATATGCTTATATACCTAACTTGGATATGACAGGATTAAAAGAATTCTTTGCTAATCTTAGAAATTCATTAAATGATAATGGGGTAATATATGCAACTTATATGTATGGATTATATGATAAAATAACTGATAGTTATGAAAATTTTCCAATTAAAGGAACTGATGTAACTAGTAGAGAGGTCTTAAAAGAAAATTTAACATTATTAGATGGTTTTAAAAATGTTAAAGATGCAGTATTAGTTTTGAGAAAATAAAAAAATCCATTTAAGGATTTATTTTTTAATTGGTGACTCGTATGGGATTTGAACCCATGAATGTTGCCTTGAGAGGGCAATGTGTTAACCATTTCACCAACGAGCCATTACTAGTTAATTATATCTTGTTTTTTTTAGTATTGCAAGAGGGAGTTTGCTTTTTTGTGTAATAAATAATTAATTGCAAGATAAAATTAATGTAAAGATAGTTTCTTTTTACTAGTAAATTTATAAATATTAAGTTAAAATTATTTATGTGATATATTATGGAAGTAAGATTATTTAATAAAGATAAATTAAGTGAAGATACTATTAAAGATAAAATTATTAGAGTAAAGGCTGTAATTGTTAATTCTAAAAATGAAATACTTTTGGGTGAAGCGTTTGGAACTATTCAGTTTCCAGGGGGACATTTAGAAGAAAATGAAACTTTAAATGATGGTTTAAAAAGAGAAATGCTAGAAGAAACGGGAATAGAAATAAAGGGAATATAT
>CANDSI010000162.1 GCA_947388575.1 uncultured Mycoplasma sp. | reverse complement strand
TAGGAATAATAAATCCATATAGATATAGGTCATACTATTATGATAAAGAAACAAGTTTATATTATTTAAATAGTAGATACTATAATCCTGAGTGGGGTAGATTTATTAATGCTGATGGTATAATTGGCAATCCAAATGAAGAAATATATTATAATTTGTATGGTTATACAAGAAATAATCCTGTAAAACACATAGACAGTGAAGGAGAATTTGAACTTGTTACTACTTTGACAGTAGGAGCGGGCTTAGCTTTGCTATTGGTAGTTACTAGTGCTGTTATGAGTAGACCTGGAAGTATGGATATGCCTAACTTTAATTTTCCGGATATTTCTATAAAAGAACAAAATTATCAGGATAGTACAAAAGAAAAGACAAAAGATAATAGCAAAACTAAAACAAAAACTGAGATTAAAGAAATAACTAAACCTACATCTCCATCAAAACCATGTTGGGAAGCAAAATTAAATAATACTAAAACTGATGTTGAGTTAGGAAATAAAATAACAATACAAGAATCTGTGGATAGAGTTGCTACTGGAAAAGATGTAATGTGTAATAATAAATTTTCGGCTCAAATGGTTGCAGTTTATTTTCCTAATCATTATGGTCCAGAGATTCATGATAAATATAAAAATGTTAAATATTATCCACATTTTCATCCATATGATTATTCTCATATTCATATTTGGTACTATGACTAGGAGGAGTAATAAATGATAGTAATTAATAAAAAAATAGAAGGCAAAACATATACTGAACTTATTAAATATGCTTGTTTAAAAAATAATATAGTGATGTTGGCTTTTTATAAAAAAAATACAAAAAAATTGGAAGATACTTTATTACCATTTCAAAAATACATTTTGAAGAAAACTGATAAATCGAGCAATGGTTTAATATATCGTCCTGGTATGTTTATAGTTTTTTATAGATTAAATGATGATTTACAAAAATATTTGCTTAGTAATCAATCATTATATAAATGGGATTTTCCTGATTATCCTACTGATATTAGTTTTTTTAAAGATGGTATTTGTTGGCTAAACTCTATAACACATGAAGAAATTTGTGATATATATGTTGAGAGTGAGGAAGAATTTAATTATTTGAAAAGTATTGGAATAGTATTTTTAGAAAAAGAATATCGTAAAATAGCTGATGAAGAAAATATTATTGAAATAATATAGATAATGACGAAGTTTCAGAATAAAATCTGAAACTTTTTCCTTTTCGTAAGGTTTTAGCCAAAGTAAAATAAAAAATAATATAACAGATATATATTTAAATAAAGAATTAATAAATCATTATGAATATGATAACTTTAATGAACTTATTAAAGAAGATAATTATATACTAAATAAAACAATAGAATATACATATGATACAGAAGGAAATATCTTAAATAGAAATGAATATGAATTAAATACAGAAACCTTAATTAAAACTGATGTATATAATTACACTAATGGTATTTGGGAAGACCAATTAACTAAGTTTAATAATGAATCTATAACATATGATGAGATAGGAAATCCAATAATAATAGGAACAAAAGAACTTACATGGATAAATGGAAGACAACTTGATACATATAATGATGGAGATTTAGAAATAAAATATAGTTATGATAAAAATGGAATAAGAAATAGTAAAATAATAAATGGTGTAGAAACAAAATACTTTACAGAAAATAATAAAATAATATTTGAAGAAAGTAATAAAAATATGATATACTATATACGAGATGAAGAAGGAAGTTTAATAGGATTAAAATATAATAATAAGATATATTATTATATAAAGAACTTACAAGAAGATATCATAGGAATAACAGATAGTAATTACAATGAAGTATGTAGATATGAATATGATAGTTTTGGAAGAATAATAACTATTAAAGATAATAATGGAAACATTATAGAAGATGAATCTCATATAGGAATAATAAATCCATATAGATATAGGTCATACTATTATGATAAAGAAACAAGAGTTTATTATCTAAATAGTAGATACTATAATCCTGAATGGGGTAGATTTATTAATGCTGATGGAGTTATTAATGGAAATAGAGATATACTTGGGTACAATTTATATGTTTATGTAAGCAACAATCCTATAAATTATATAGATTGTAATGGTAAATCAATCTTTGACTCAATGAGTGGTATCAGTTTTATTAATCCAGAAACAACAAAAAAACAGATGGAACAGATTGCTAATATTGGAAAATTGTTAGTAGATAGCTTTGTTTTTGAAGCAGAGGCTGGATTTGGTGCTGGTGCTTCAGCTCAAATTGGAGAAGTAAAAGCTAGCGCAGAGATAACTAAAACATTTGGATATAGTTATAGTAATAAAAGTTCAAATCAGTATACATCTACTGTTGTTGGCGCATCTGTTGGCTATAGAAATAAAGCTACGGGGTTAAGTTTAGATGTAAGACATTATGATGAAGGTTTTGGAAATCCTATGGTAATGCCTTGGGAAATATGGAATGATGCTAATACAGCTCGTGATTTAACTGTTGGGCTTAATTATGAGTATAAAGGAGTTGAGGTTAATGATAAAGGAGGTTATTTTGTAGGAGTTAGTTTTGGAGCTTTTTTAGTAGTTGGGGTTAAGGTGAAAATTGGTTTTAATATAGGAGGATAATTTATGCTTTTAAAGATTCGGAGATTTTTAGCAATATACATAGATTTTGTTATAATATTTTATCTCTGTTACTATCTGTTTCATATATTAGATATATTTGATAATATATATTATTCAATTTTTCTTTCTACTTGTTCTCTAGTATTATTTTTTAATATTTTCTTAATGAAAGATTGTATTTTTGGGTATGAAAGTATTGGCAAAAAAATGATGTTTTTAAAAATATATCATAATGAAGATGTACTTAAAGATAAAAAAATATTGAAAGATAGGGTGTACTTTTCAATTTGGAATTTTCCAATATATCCTTTTATGATTTTAATAAACAATAAGAGTAGTGGGGATAATAAATTTGGTACAATTGTAAAATAGTAAAAATGAGGCAAGTTATGAAAAAAAGTATTATAGCAGTTTTAATTATATTTTTGACATTTTCTATTATGTATTATTTATTTTTTGATATAAATAAGATTTATAGGGAATATTGGAATGTATATATTTCTAATCCACATAAAATAGTAGTGAACAATTATGAAAATAATGTATCTATAACTTTTATGAATTTTAAGAAAATAAGTATAGATAAAATATTAGAAAAAAGTAAATTTTTAAAAATGGATGATGGAGTTTATCAAATTTATAAGCTTTTAAATAAAGATATTTTAGAAAAGATTGGTAATTTAGAAGAAATATTTAATTATTATGATTATTATATTTTACTAACAAAGGAAGAATATGGAAATTTAAAGTTTGATTTGCTATTGCTTAGTGTAGAAAGAAAGCAAATATTATCAATTAATAATTGTAAGTACAGAATATAAATATTTTGCTTCTTATTATTAAATTAACGATTAAGTTTCAGAATAAAATCTGAAACTTTTTCCTTTTCGTAAGTCTTTTAAAAAGTATACTGGATTGAATAATAAAATGAAATTAAATGTATAAAAACTATAGACATACGATTATTAATTTGATATATTAGGTTTAATAGTAGGTGGATTTATGAGTTTAGATAGTGGAGTTGGAAAAAGGAAGTTAAAATTAGGAGTTAAAATATTTATAATTTTATTGGTAATTGGTGGATTATTTGGGGGAATTTATTTTGCTGTTAATAATATATTTAATAATCCTTATAAAGTTTATACAGGTTTTATTGATAATGTACATAATAAAATAGTAAGTTATTTAGAT
>CANDSI010000161.1 GCA_947388575.1 uncultured Mycoplasma sp. | reverse complement strand
GGGATCCAAATACAGACGCAGATTATAGTAATTTGTTGCTACAAGGTAATTTATCTGATAATATTCTTAATATAATAGCTAAATATTTATATACAATGCATAAAGCGGGACTTACAAGAAATTATACCAATGCTGGTACAGCTAATTATGAGATAGTATGGAATAAAAGTGCGGCAGATGACTACAAAATCGTAAAAAGACCATAGAATGAATTGACATTTAATCTAATATAAGGAAACTATAAAAAATTAAGAAGCTAATTAAAAGCTAACATGAGAAACTATAAAAAGGGGAACAAAGGAATGCTAAAAGAGAAAAAGAATATAGGAATAATTATTTTAATTGTGGTGGTAATAACTGCACTTATCATATTAATAAGTAAGGTAACATTAAAAAATAGATACACGCAACAAACAAAGAATAATATATTAAGCAACCAAGAAGTATCTAATGATGAACTAGAACAGAGAGAAGAAGCAAATAGTGGAGTGACAAATGAGGAGATAGCATCAAGAATAGACGAGCTAAGTGAAGTGATGAAGGATAAGACAGATAAATGCCAAGTGATTGTAAATGGAGAAGAAATTAGTGAAAGAGAGATTGCTTATATAGAAGTTACGACAAACAATGCAATGTTTAATGAAAATCAAGAAAAAAGTGATGCGGTTAATGAAGCAATTAAAGAGTATGCTATTGTACAAGATGCTAAAGCAAGAAATATTGCTTTAACAGATGAAGAAGAAAAAGGAATTGAAAAGACAGCGAAAGAACTATTTAGTGAAGACAGAGAAGGAATGGACGAGATGTTAAATTTATTTCAGATGAGTTATGATGAATTTTTAAAGTTTCATACGGATAAAATGAAAAGACTAGAATTGGGAACGAAATGGACGCTTTATATAAAAGAGGTTATAAAAAATGGAGAACTACACACTGAAAATGAAGCGTTTAATGAAAAATGCAAAGCATATAATAGTAAAGATGGAGCAGAAAAAAATAAATTGTTACTTGAATTAATAGATGAATATAAAGAATATCTAAAAGATAAAGCAATAGTGGAGTATGTAAAGTAAGAAAAAAAGTAGAGTAATAAAAAATTGCTCTACTTATTTTTTTGTGAAAACGAAATATCATATTCTATATAATGTTCTTCATTATCAATAGTTGAGGAATTGTATTCCAAATGTATAGATTTAGTATTCATAAGATCAGTATAGTCAAAAATAATATTAGTAGCATCAGTAGGTAATTTATCAGGTAACGTAGAAAAATCTTTATCTATAAGATAATGGTATTTTACAAATTCATATCTGTTAGGATTAGTGTATGATGAAAGTTGAAATGCCGCAAACTCTGTTACTACTGTAATAGATATTTGGATAACAAAGGAAATAGGCAGTATAAATAGCAGAAATATTATAATTGAAGTGCTATTCTCAAAATTCTTAAAAAAAGCTAACATTAGAAATGTTATAAAAAGTATATACATAATATATATAAAGATGCTGTTTAGGTTGTCAATCAATAAATAATAATATAAAAATTTATGTATTTGAACAGCTAAAAGTGAGAACAAACTAAACATAAAAAAAACGAAGTTGACAGATAATTTTTTAGAGTGACGTAACATAATAAGATAGCATAGTAATAGTAATAACAGAGGAATTGCTCTTATCCATATAATTCTTATAGAAGTGTCTGAAAAAGCATAACGATAAAGGACATCAAATATATAATTAAGATTGATATACAAAAGAAATATGATTAAACAAAATAACTGAGATTTATAAGATCTATTCATAATTTTGACTCCTTAAAGTAGCTTTCTATATTATATAATATTTTTGCTTTGGATAATATAAAAAAAGCTATTAGTATAGTAATATAAACTTTAAAGTTTATATAGAGCTAAGCTTTTTTTCTAGTTAATTTTATTATTTCAGATATAAACACTTTGGGTGAAGGAGATGGGGTATACGAAATATATTGGGATAATACTTCCTTCGAAGCATATCGAACCATAGAAGTAACTAACTTTTTGATTCCCCATTTTACATTTTTTGCAGTGATATCTTGCTCTAGTGCTATTTCCTTATAAGCATCATTTAATACAAAAGGTCTATATAACAATTTCTTTATAACTAAGAATAAATAATGATAAAATTGACTTGCAAAATTAAAATTAAACTTAGGTATTTCACCAGAAGTGATAATTATTTTTGTTTTATAATTTTCATTTCTATCAATTTTCTCTAATATTTCCAAACCATTTTTATTTGGCATATTTAAATCTAATATTAGGAAGTCAGGGGCGTACATTTCTATCAATTCTAATGTTTTTTGACCAGTATGAGCTATGCCAACTACTCTAATTTCATTATTAATATTATTAAAAAAATAATTCATATTGTTACAATAATCCAAGTTATCATCTGCTATTACAATTGTTTTCTCCATAAATAACATCCCTTAAAATCTAAAAATAAATCCTTCTAACATTGATAATACTACAACTTTACATATAAGTCAACCATTTTTCACTTTTATACATTTTTAGTTATAAAATAAAAAAAGCTTTGTTTCTGTTGTCCAAGTAGGGATACTACTAGCATACACAAAGGTAGAAAGTAATAGAGTAAAGAAAAGCAAAAGAGTGATAATTTTATATATTTTCTTTTTTTAAAACATGAGTGCAATCTCCCGAAAAGTGATTAATAAATGATTTAGTATAAATTGTATGGGGCAACTCTACTTTTTATGCCTTTTAGAACAAGCAAAACAAAAATTCCAAAATGGGTTAAAAAAGATATTTACAAAAAAAATAGAATAGCATATAATGACTTCAACTATGTAATATAAGGAGGAAAAAAGAAAAACATGAAAGCAAGAAATTTTAGAGCTGTAGTAATTACACTAATCCTATTCGTGCTTTTAATGGCAATGGGTTTTAGCGTAAAAGCTAATAGCCAAACAACAGGGGAATTTAATGTGCAAATTAATTTGAAATTCCCAACACAAAATGAAAAACCAACTATTACTATGAAAAAAATAGGAGGTGAAAAGACATATAGTCCATCAGAAGTTTCTAACAGTAGCACAGCATTGTACTATCATTTTGATGCATTAGAAACAGGAGAGTATGAACTAGAAGTAACAGGAAAAGGTTATATTACATATAAACAACCAGTTACGATTGAAAATCAATTGATGGAACTAAAACTAACCAATGGATATGACGAAGTAGCTAGTAGCAAAATAGGAGTTATTGTTTTAGGAGACATTAATGGAGATCATGTCATTGATGAAAAAGACCAAAATTTAATGATACAAAAAATAGAAGCAGGAAAATATGATAAAAAATATGACTTAAACGGAGACAAAAAATTAGACATTATTGATTTATCATATATTACCTTTAATAAAACACAAACATCAGAAGGCAGCCCAAACAAAGTGGCAACTCCAATTAACCTGCTAAATACACAGGAAATTGAAGTAGAAGAAGAACAAGGAACAAAAATTCAATTAAAAGAAGATACAAAGTTAGAAGATATCTTAAAAAATAACGAAAAATATATTACTTTAGCACCAACAGGAGAAAATGCAGAAATTTCTCAAGATAACCCAGTTGAAATTTCACTTAACTTAGAAGCAAGTCAAAATCAAACACAAGCAATTGTCATTTCACCAGCAAATGACCCTGACAACTTTATCAAAGATGGAGAAGTCATTATTGTAGATGAAAATGATAATGAAGTTAGTGTTCCAATTAAAACGCCAGAAATTACGCCAAACCAACGTATCGCAAGTGCATTTGCAGGTGGTGCAAGAGCTATGACTAGGGCAATTGTGGCAGTCACACAA
>CANDSI010000160.1 GCA_947388575.1 uncultured Mycoplasma sp. | reverse complement strand
ATTTGTATAACCGGCTAAACTAATATTATACATTTCTTTATCTAAAATATTAATTTTCTTTTTTGTATCTTTATTAATAAAATAAAAACCATTATAATTCCATAATAAATAAGTAAATTTGTCATTATATATTTCATAATCTTCATAAGTATCAATTAATTTATTCTCTTTTTTTAAATATTTTGCAATCATATTTTTTAAATCTTCATTAACTAATGAATAATGTATATTTTTATCATCTTGCATACATATCGGTTTAAAATCAATTTTTTTACTTAATGGTAATAAGCAAAAATTATTATTATCATCTTTAAAAACATCTATTTTAGAAACGAGTTCTCTATCACTAGAATATTTATCTTCACTCAAAAAATCCAATAATTTATCATCTTTTTTAAAAGTAAAATAATAGACTTTATTTTTTTTATTATATTTTTCTGTTACTTCTATATTATCAACATTATAAATTTTTGTATAATTTTTAGGTAAAATCAAAAATATTATAAATATTAAAAATACTAAAGCAAAACCAATTTGCATAATTCTTAACTTTTTTTTAGACAAATTTTTATTCATAAAACTAATCTTCACCCTTTAAACTACGGGCATACTTCTTTTTTTCTTCCATCATAAATTCTGTAATTTCTGTTTCAATTTCTCTTAAAGAATCCTTAGATAAATTAGTAATTACAATAACTTCTTTAACAGTATCAATAGTTATCTTACCCCATAATAAACCTTGATACACTTGCATATCATTATATAAATCTGGTGTAATACTACTTAAGAAATATCCCCAAACAACTCTTTTTTGCCCAATTAAAATTCTTTTATTAGTAATAGCAATAACTGCTGTAGAAGTTAAATCATAAAATTTATCATTCTTCTGTCCAGCAAAAGCATATTTAACATATTCCCCAGGATTTAAATGTTGTTCAATCACATTTGCATGTTTCTTTAAACGCCACCAAGTTACTCCTCCTGGAAATTTTTTCTTATATAAAGTTACATGATCATATACTTGACCCATATCTACCACCAATTTTATTTTAAACTAATTTCTTCTAATTTACAAGTATTTAAGAAAAGAAAAAATAATACCCTAAGATATTATTTATAAATTTTCATTATTAATTATTTTTAAAGGATTTAGATATAACAATTCATTTAATTTATCACTAGATAAAACTTTTCTTAATTTTCTCATACTTTTATCAAGCATATTAGCATCACTAAAATGATGAAAATCAGTAGCTAGAACTTTAACTTTATTATCCTTTAATAACATTTTAATTATTTTTTTAGCTCCATTACCATATTTACCAGCAATACTTTCAATATTACATTGTAAAATACAATTATATTCTAACAAACTATCTAGCCTTTTATAATTATCTTTAAAATAAGAATAACGTTCAGGATGTGCAATAACTGGTATCAATCCATAATCATTAAGTTCGCAAACAATATCTTCTATATAATGTAATGATTGATTCATAGGAAACTCTATTAAAATATATTTGCTTTCATTTAACGTTGTAATTTTACCAGTATTTAGAAGTTCAATTATTTTATTAGAAACAAAGACTTCATTACCCAAATACAAATTTACATCCATATCTTTTGTAGCTTTCTTTATTTCTCTTAAAATATTTTTTCTAGATATAACATCACTTTGATATTTTGACTCTGGAATATAATGACTAGTAAGAACAATATCGGTAACGCCAAATTTTCTTAAATAAGAAATATTCTCTACAGCCTCTTCTATTGTTTTAGCCCCATCATCAACCCCAAACAAACTATGGTTATGAATATCAACTATTTTATTCGTAATATTTTCCATAATAACCACCGTAATATTTATTTTTCTTTACTTCGGTATTATTTAAAACTACACCTAAAATATTAGCTCCAACATTCTCTAGCTTTTTCTTAGTATCTTCTACTAATGCAAATGAAGTTGATTTTTCTTTTGTAACAATAATTACTCCATCTACCAAAGTACCAACAACCAAAGAATCAGGTAAACCATTAATCGGTGCTCCATCAAAAATAACAATATCATATTCATCTTTTAAGATTTCTACCAATTGTTTATTTTTATCAGAGTTTAAAAGCTCACTAGGATTAGGTGGAGTAACCCCTTTAAACATAATTTCTAAATTTTTAATTTCAGTATCATAAATATAATTACGATAAGCTTCATCAACATCTTTTAAAAGTAGATTAGATAAACCCTTTTTATTATGACGATTAAAAATAGTATGTTGTCTACCTTTACGAACATCAGAATCTACTAATAACACTTTACTACCAGAATCTGCAAAAGCAACAGCAAGATTAGCAGCAATAAAACTTTTACCCTCACTAGGAACACTACTAGTAACTAAAATTGTCTTAATCTTTTTATCAACAGATGAAAATTGCAAATTAGTTCTTAGTGTTCTAATCGCTTCACTCATTGAAGATTTAGGGTCACTTTGAATAATTAATTCATTCATTATTTATTTTCCCCCTTTTTTCTTAGTATATTTAGGAACTGAACCTAAAACTGGTAATCCTATTTTTTGTTCAATATCCTCTTCAGTTTTAATAGTATCATCAAAATAGAAGAATAAAGCTACAATTAAACTACTAATTAAGAAACCTAATCCTGCTCCAATTACAAATTGTTTTAAGACATTAACATTATAAGGTTTTTCACTTACTTGAGCTTCATCTATAATACTAATATTTTCAATACTATAAATATCCACAATTTCTTTTTTAAACACAGTAGCTATTTCATCAGCAATACTTTTTGCAAGTTTATTATTTTCATCATAAACAGATATAACAATAAGCTCTGTATTTTCAATACTACTTACTTCTACATTTTTAGTAAGTGTTTCATAATCGATATTAATATTCATATTACCAATAACTTGTTCTAGTATCCTTCTACTTTTAATTATCTCACGATAAGTAGGCACTAAATTTTTATTTAAAGTAATATCATTTTGTGTAATAGTCGCATTATTATTATCATTTTTAGTTAATACTAAACTAGTCTTAGACTCATAAATAGGTACTTGAGTTGAAAAAGTAAAAATATAACTACCTATAAATCCAATAACTACGAATAATAACACAAATAAAATCTTGTTTGAATAATAATGTAAAAATTCAAATAAATCTAATTCACCCATAATAAATATTCCCCTTTTTTCTAAACATAATCATATCATAAAATAAACCTTGTGTCAAACAAGAGACAAGAAAAAAACTTATCTTAAGACAAGTTTACATTCTATAATAATTATTCTATAATTTCAAAATTATTTTCTTTAATATAACTTATAAAACGTTCTTTAAAAGTTTGTAAATCTTTTTGTTCTAAAGTTCTATTATCATTACCAAGTATATAACGAATAGTATATTTATTTTCATAAACCCCTAAAAGCTCACAAGATTTAATAAGTTTACTTTTAAATTCAGCTAAACAAGTTTTTAAATCACTATATTTTCTCTCTTTAAGAATAATTGTATAATCTAAAGTAACAGTTGGATACTTACTAGTTTCTTTTGCAAGTTTACTTTCTTTTTCTAATTTTACGAAAATATCAAAATCAATATCAATAGTTACTACACATTTCTTTTTAGATAATTTATTAGTAAGACTTTTATTTAACACATTAATTTCGCCATATTTATTATTATCAAGCATAATATTCTTACCTAAAGCTTCATCATAATATTTCTTTTCATTAACATTATTAGTAAAATTAATATTTGTATCTTTAACAAATTTAAATAAATATTTAACAACATATGTAGATATATTATAATAATTTTCTAATTAAAACTAAACTTGATTTTGGGGTGTGATTTGTT
>CANDSI010000159.1 GCA_947388575.1 uncultured Mycoplasma sp. | reverse complement strand
AGTTTATATATTATTTTTATTAATACTATTTTTACTCAATAAAAAACGATTAAAGAAAATTTTTAATTTTTTAGAAAAATATTTATTTATAATTATGGCTGGTGTCAATATATTAATGATAAGTATAAGTAGTTTAATGAATAATCCGTTAATAATTTCTTTAGATAAGATTTTAAGTAAGAGATTATATTATACAAATTTAGCTATAAATACTTATGGATTTCATATTTTACCAAACAATATATCTGATTCAATAATGAAAAACTCTATAATTGTTGATAACTTTTATACTAGAGCATTTATATCTTATGGTTTTATCATTTTAATTATAGTTGCTATTATGTATTATTTATCAACAAAAAAAGAAAATAGTAATTTAGATAAAGCCATACTAATTATCTTTCCAATATATTTATTTAATGAGCTTTTTCCATTTAATGTAGGACGAGCTATACCTTTATTAATATTTGCAAATATATTATTTAATAAAAACAAAATAGAGAAACAAGAAACATAAAAGATAAAAGAAAGGGGACAAGCTATGAGAACAAAAAATTCTATAAAAAACACAATAGTATCATTTTCCAGTAATTTATTAACAATAATTATTGGATTAATAGCGCAGGGCATATTTATAAAAATACTAGGAAGTGAATATTTAGGAATAAATGGTTTATTTTCTAATATCATATCGATGCTTGGAATAGTAGAATTAGGTGTTGGTTCTGCGATAATATATCATTTATATAAACCAATCGTTGAAGAAGACATAAAAAAAGTAAAAGCATTAATGAACTTTTATAAGAAATGTTACACTATTATAGCATTAATAATTTTAACTATAGGATTGATGATAACCCCATATTTAAATCTTTTTATTGAAGAAGTTACAATCGATATAAATATAAGCCTAGTATATATATTATTTATCATAGAAATAGTTTGTTCCTATCTTTTATCATACAAGAGGTCTATAATAAATGCCAATCAAAAAAACTATTTAGTAAATTTTATTCACATTGGATATTTAGTAATATTAAATATATTAGAAATAATCATATTAGTACTAACCAAGAACTATTATTTATATTTAGTTATAAAAATAGTAATGAGAATTTTAGAAAATATTGGAGTTACTTTACTTGCTAACAAATTATATCCATATTTAAAACATAATAATGAAAAACTAGATGAAAATACCAAAAAAGATATATTTCAAAAAGTAAAAGCATTATTCTTTCACAAAGTTGGAGGTTTTATAGTATTAGGCACTGATAATATAATTATTTCTAAATTTATTGGTATTATTGAAGTAGGTTTATATTCTAATTATTACATGATCATAGATGCCATTGAAAAGTTATTTGGTCAAGTAATAAGAGCTATTACTCCAAGTGTAGGTAATATGTTAGTAAAAGAAAGTTCTGAAAAAAGTTTTGAAATATTTAAAAGAGTAAGATTCTTAAACTTTTGGATAGCGACCTTTTCGGGAATATCCCTTTTAGTAGTAATGAATAGTTTTATAACAGTATGGATTGGCAGCAAGTATTTATTAGCCACTTGCGTTTTAATCGTTTTAGTGTTAAACTACTACGCGAAATCAATGCGAAGTTGTCATATGATTTTTAAAGAAGCTGCTGGAATATATTATGAAGATAGATACATTCCATTATTAGAATCAGTATTAAATATAGTAGCATCTTTAATATTATTAAAATATTTTGGTTTAGCTGGGATTTTTATGGGAACAATAATTAGTAGTTTAGCGTTATATTGTATCAGCTATCCCAAATATGTTTATAAAAAATTATTTAATAGAAGTTATTTAAATTATACCAAAGAAACACTAGGGTATTTAAGCATATTTTTAGTTTTAGCAGTCATTACATATAAAATATCCCGATTAATAGTAATAAATAATGCTTTTTTAAGTTTAATAATAAATTGTTTAATCGCAGTAGTTATACCTAATTTAGTATTATTAATAATATTTTGGCATACAGACAATTTTAAATACTATTTAAATCTATTAAAAAGTTTTAAAAAGTAGGGGGATAAATATGCAAGAAAAGAAAAAAGGGTTAAATAAAGATTTAATCTTAAATATAATATTAGGAATATTAGGAGCGATATGTTTTATATCAATCAGTATATTTAGTTATTATTTATTTATTATAAATATCATACCAATAAAGTATTTAATAATGTGCTTTACAATATTAGGTCTTATTCTATTACTAATATTTATTTTAACTATAAGAAAGAAAAATAGAATATTAAAAATATTAGGTTTATTTATTATTGTAATAAGTACAATCACAAGTATATATTTTACAGGATATTTAAGAAACACATATGAGTTCTTAAATAATATTGCCATTAATAAATATAGCAAAGTAACATTTACGCTTATTACATTAAAAGAAAGTGAAATTAATACAATAAAAGATTTAGAAGATAAAAGTATTGCTTATATCAAAAATGAATCTGAAGAAAACGTTAAAGAATATTTAAAAAAGAAAATAAATTATAAAGAAATGTTAGTTGAAGAATTTAGCATTTTACCAGATATGTTAATTAATAAAGAAGTAGAAGGAATAGTGTTAGAGGAAAGCTATTTAAATTTAATTAAAGAGGAGATACCAGAATTTGAAAATAAGATTAAAGTTATTGAAAATTTTGAAATAAAGGTTAAAACCCATATAGAAGATAATAATATTGCTGTTAATGATAGTCCCTTTATTTTATATATTAGTGGTATCGATAGATATGGCAGTGTTAGTTCCGTAAGAGGTAGAAGTGATGTTAATCAAATAGTAGTTGTTAATCCTAAAACAAAGAAGATTCTTTTATTAAATACTCCAAGAGATTATTACGTCCAGTTACATAATACCACTGGATTAAAAGATAAACTTACGCATGCCGGAATATATGGCATAAAAAAAAGTATTACTACCTTAGAAGATTTATATAATATAGATATTAATTATTATTTAAGAGTAAATTTTGATAGTTTAATAAAGGTTGTAAATGCGATTGATGGCATAGATATATATTCTGATAAAGCATTTAGGGCATACACTAATAAGAATGTTTATATTAAAAAGGGGTGGAATCATTTAAATGGTGAAGAAGCTCTAGCATATGCTCGTGAACGATATGCTTATGTAAGTGGAGATAATCATAGAGGAGAAAATCAACAACAAGTTATAACTGCTATAATTGATAAAATTAGTAGTTCTAAAGTATTAATAAGTAAATATAATAGTATTCTTACGAGTTTAAATGGTTCATTTGAAACAGATATGCCTATAGATTTAATAACTATGTTTATAAAAAGCCAATTAAATGATATGGCTAAATGGGAAATAGAAAGTATCGCTGTTACTGGATATAATAGTAGTAATTATACATATAGTATGGGAACCAAATATAAATTATATGTCATGGAACCAAACTGGAATAGTGTAAATAGTGCTAAAGACAAAATAAAAGAGGTAATAAATGAAGAATAAAAAAGTAAAAAGAATATTTTTATACACTCTTTTAGTATTAGTATTAACAACAATATTTATCTTTTCAGGAGAACCTGGCAAAAAAAGTGAAAGTACATCTGATGCTTTTACAAGTACAATAATTGATAAAGTAAGTAGTATTACAAATAAAGATATAAAAGAAACTAAGAAGAAAGATATAATAGAGAGTACCAGATTTATAGTTCGCAAAACAGCACATTTTAGTATATATTTTATATTAGGAATAATTATCTATTTATTATTATGCACTTATAGTATTAATAAAGTAGTATTAATAAGTATAATTATATGTTTTATATTTGGTGGGTTAGATGAGATACACCAAATATTTATACCAGGAAGAACAGCTAG
>CANDSI010000158.1 GCA_947388575.1 uncultured Mycoplasma sp. | reverse complement strand
AATAATATTTATTATGATAAATTAATTTTTGAGGAAGTTGGACATGGAGATAAGAGCATATTAGCTAAAGAAAATAACATTGATATATTTATCGATGATAAAGAAGATGTTTTAGATAAAATAGCTAGTACAAGTAATATTGAATGTCTACGTTTTACGAGTGAAAAGAATAGTAAACATAAAACATTTAACAATTGGTATGATATAATAGAATATATAAAAACAAAATAGGAGGTCAAAATGGATGAGAGACTTATAACACCTGAGGAAATAGAAGGAGACATATTTGAATCAAGTATTAGACCAGAATCACTTGATGAATATATTGGTCAAGAAGAGATAAAAGAAAATTTACGAGTATTTATTGAGGCAGCTAAAATGCGTGGAGAATCTCTAGATCATGTATTATTATATGGGCCTCCTGGATTAGGTAAGACAACACTTGCGCATATCATAGCAAACGAACTGGGCAGTAATTTAAAAACTGCTAGCGGTCCAGCATTAGAAAAAAGTGGCGATTTAGCAGCTGTTTTATCAAATCTAGAACCAGGCGATGTTTTATTTATTGATGAAATTCATCGAATGCCTAAATTTGTTGAAGAAATATTATATCCAGCTATGGAAGATTTTGAATTAGACATAATAATAGGTGCAGATGGCAAAAGTAGAAGTATTAAAATTGATTTACCACCATTTACTTTAGTAGGAGCTACAACTAGAGCTGGTGACTTATCTAGTCCTTTAAGAGATAGATTTGGGATAATATCAAAATTAAATTATTATAAAGAAGAAGAATTACAGCAAATAGTAAAAAGAACTGGTAGAGTTTTAAATATGAGTATAAATGGTGAAGCAGCTTTAGAAATTGCTAGGCGTTGTCGCAAGACTCCTCGCGTTGCCAATCGTTTATTTAAAAGGGTTAGAGATTTTGCTTTAGTAAAAGGAACTGGAACAATTGACTATGATATAACAATTGATAGTTTAGAAAGATTAAAAGTAGATAGATATGGGCTTGATCAAGTTGATATTGAGTATTTAGAAGCTTTAATAAATAAATTTAATGGTGGCCCAGTTGGGATTGAAACTATAGCTACTGCTATAGGAGAGGAAGTAACAACAATCGAAGATGTTGTGGAGCCATTCTTATTGCAAGAAGGTTTTATTAAAAGAACACCAAGAGGTCGAGTAGCCACTGATAAAGCATATGCTCATTTAAAAATAAATCGTCAAGGAGAGTTGTTTTAAGAAAGGAAGTGTACAATGGAAATAATAGACGGTAAAGAAATAGCAAAAGAAATTAGAGCAAATTTAAAAAAGGAAATATCTGAGAATAATTTACATCCTGGATTAGCAATAATAATGGTTGGGAATAATCCTGCTAGTGAGATTTATGTCCGCAACAAAATAAAAGTCTGCGCTGAAATAGGAATCAAAGAAGAGTTATATCATTATGACGAAGATGTCAATGAAGAACAAATCATAAATTGCATTATTAAATTAAACAACGATGATAATATAAATGGCATTATGGTTCAAAGTCCACTACCAAGTTATTTAGATGAAGACAAGATTATTAATTACATTACACCAGAAAAAGATGTTGATGGTTTCGGAATATCAAGTTTAGGATATTTAGCTAGTAATGAGGAGAAATTTATATCAGCAACACCATATGGTATTATAAAGTTATTAGAATATAAAAACATAGATATTGCGGGCAAAAACGTAGTTATAATTGGTAGAAGTAAGATAGTAGGTAGGCCTTTAGCCTTAGCTCTCCTAAATAGAGATGCTACCGTTACAATTACCCATTCTAAAACTAAGAATTTAAGAGAAATAACAAAGAATGCAGACATTTTAATAGTCGCTATAGGTAAAGCAAATTTTATAAAAAAAGAAGATATAAAAGATGGTGCCATTGTTATAGATGTTGGTATAAATCGTATAGATGGCAAAGTAGTTGGAGATGTTGATTTTGAAAGCTGTAAAGAAAAATCTTCATACATCACTCCTGTACCAGGTGGCGTTGGACCAATGACTATAGCAATGTTACTAACAAATGTAGTAGAAAGTTTCAAAAGAAGTAAAGGAGAAAAGAAAAATGGATAAGAATATTAAAGAAGCTTTGGTAAAAGAATTAAAAAGACAAAATGATAATATTGAGTTAATTGCCTCAGAAAATTATGTATCAAAAAGCGTTATGGAATTACAAGGAAGTGTATTTACAAATAAGTATGCTGAGGGGTATTCAAACAAGAGATATTATGGAGGTTGTATAAATGTTGATAGAGTTGAAGATTTAGCAATTGAATATGTTACTAAATTATTTAATGTTAAGTATGCTAACGTTCAACCTCATAGCGGGTCAAGTGCTAATATGGCAGTTTATCGTGCTTTATTAAAACCAGGCGATGTCGTATTAGGTCTAAATCTATCACACGGTGGACATTTAACACATGGGCATGATATTAACTTCAGTGGTTTGGATTATAAATTTATTCCTTATAGTTTAGATCCTGAAACTGAAATGTTAAATTATGATACTATAAGAGAGTTAGCACTTAAAGAAAAACCTCAAATGATTGTTGCAGGAGCAAGTGCTTATTCTAGATATATTGATTTCAAAAAGTTCAAAGAAATAGCCAACGAAGTAGGAGCTTTATTATTTGTTGATATGGCTCACATAGCAGGCTTGGTAGCCTCAGGTTTGCATGAGAATCCATGTCTTTATGCTGATGTCGTTTCATCAACAACTCATAAAACCCTAAGAGGTCCAAGGGGAGGCATAATTCTAACTAATGATGAAGAAATAATTAAGAAAATAAACAAAACTATTTTTCCAGGAATCCAAGGCGGTCCATTAATGCACGTTATCGCTGCTAAAGCTCAAGCATTCTATGAAGACTTGCAACCAGAATTTAAAGAATATGGTAAACAAGTTATCAAAAATGCTCAAGCCCTAGCTAGCACTTTAGAAAGTGAAGGTTTCAAAATAATATCTGGCGGTACTGACAATCATTTAATGCTAGTAGATGTTAAAAGTAACTTAGGAATTACAGGAAAAGAAGCTGAAAAAATACTAGATAGCATTCATATTACAGTTAATAAAAATACCATACCCAATGAAACAGAGTCTCCATTTAAAACCAGTGGTATTCGTTTAGGCACTCCTGCGATGACAACTAGAGGCTTAAAAGAATCAGATTTTATTCAAATAGGCAAGATAATATCAGAAGCATTAAAAAATAGAGATAATGAAAAAATATTAAAGGAATTAGACAAGCAAGTCTTAGAATTAACAGCAAAATATCCTATATACGAATAGGAGGCAAAAAATGAGTAAAGGCAAACTAATTGTAATTGAAGGAACTGATTGTTCTGGAAAGCAAACACAAACGGATGAACTTGTAAAAAACTTAAAAAAACTTGGCTTAAAAGCCATTAGTTTTAGTTTTCCTAATTATGCTTCTCCAACAGGAGAAATAATTGGAGAATACTATTTAGGGAAGAATAATAAATCTTTATTTAAAGAAGGCATTGAAAATGTTGATCCTAAAATATCCAGCCTTTACTATGCAGCTGACCGTGCATATAATATCAATATTATAAAAAAATATTTAGAAAACAATTATATTGTTATATTAAATCGATATGTTGAATCTAACATGGCTTTTCAAGGCGGAAAAATTAAAGATATTAAAAAAAGACATATGTTATACGAATGGTTAGATAATCTTGAATTTGTTTTACTTGATTTACCAAGACCAGATATGGTATTATTTCTTTATCTGCCATATGAACAGGTATGTATTTTGAAAAAAAGAAAAGGAAAACCAGTAAATGAGAACTTACTTCATATGGCTGAAATTGCATATTTTGAACTTTCAAGTATTTATGACTATCAAAAAATAAATTGTCTCAAAGATAACAAATTAAG
>CANDSI010000157.1 GCA_947388575.1 uncultured Mycoplasma sp. | reverse complement strand
ATAGTTATTATATCAAATTTTTATTGCGAAGAAAATTTACTCTTTTTCTCTGAAGATTGGGCTAAGGATTGCATTTCTACTTATTATATGCCAGATAGTTTTTCAAAAGATGAATTAGTAAATTTATTCTATGATGAACTTAAAGAAAAATATAATAAGAAAAAAGCAGATATGATTAAAGAATATGAGAAGTCTAGTAAGAAAGAGGAAGAATAGTGAAATTATTAGGAGATATATTTGAAGCAATTAAAGAAATAATTATTTTTATGATTGTCCTAATAATGATTTTGGCTTGTACATCATTTTTATGGCTACCTTGGGTGTTATTAATTATGAGAGGATAAAATGGAATATTGTAAAGGAACTAAAGAGCAAATAAAAAAATGGCTATTTAATAGAGATGATAATAAAGAATTTGAAATAAAAGAATATAAAGAAAAACGTTCTTTAAATGCAAATGCTTATTTTCATAAATTAGTAAATCAATTAGCTAGATATTACAATTGGTCAGATGATGATATGAAAATAAAAATGGTTCTTGATTATGGTTCTTTAATAGAAAAAGATGGCGAAATATTTGAAGTCAAAGTGCCTCATAGTACGGATATTAAAGTGTTTTATCCATATGCAAAGTTTGATAGAACAGAAAACGGCGAAGACTGTTATTACTTGTATGAAAGAACACATTTATTAGATACACATCAAATGTATGAATTGTTGTGTGGAGTAGTTCAAGAATGTAGAGATGTAGGCTTACCTACAAAGGAAGAATAAATAGTTTAATTGAGGAGATGGAAAAGAATGGTAGAAACAAGTGACTTTAGGGATACATTAGGAGCTGGTAATTATCCAGAACCGCCTGAAGAAAAAATGCAAACAATATCAGGGAAAGTAGTTATAACTTATGATATAGAAGCTGACGTACCACGTAAATGGGATAAAGAAACTATAATAGCTGATATTAAAGAAAATTTAGACGATTATGTTTATGCACTTGACTTTAAAAATATGGATATTGATTTAGATTACTGGAGTGAAGATGATGTCTAAACTAAGTCAAAAAGATATTATTCTAAAACATTTAAGAGAACACGGAAGTATAACTAATTTAGACTGTTATGAAATATATAAAATTACTGATTTAGCACATGCAATATATCTGTTAAGAAAAGAGAATTTTAATATAACAGACAAATGGGAAAAACCTAAAAAAACATTTGGATATGCAAAAAAATATAAAAGATACACTTTAGTAGAAAATTAAGGAGAGATTAGAAATGAAAAAAGGAATTATTTTAGGATTAGGGGTTTTGGTATTAACAACGGGATGTGACACAGAAAAAAGCAATACAAAAAAAGACATAGAAAATACTATAAATATTGGAAATAAATTGATTGAAAATCAAGCAACACCTACAGATATTGACTATAGCCTAGAAAGATATAATTTAATTAAAAGAACATACTGGGTTAATGGAATGAGAGACAAAGCAAGATCATTACCTGCGCCTATTGCAGATATGCCTCTTGGGTATATTGTATTAATAGCAGAAAGCGGTTCTGTTGTAAGTAGATTCACTGTAGATGGCAAAGTTAGTAGCTTGAATAGTTTTTTAACACCTGATAGTGAATATTTTGAAAAAGTTTCTTGTGGTTCCGATAGTTCATTAGGTTGTAAAAATAATAAATGGTTACCTGATGTTGACGGAAGTTATGGTGAGAATGACACAGGCATATTTTTCTTTACAACAGATGGAAAATATATCGAGTGGACAGGAACTTATTTATATAGTGATATACCATTCATTGTAGAAAATCCGATAGTGAAAGTATGAAAATATTCGGAGTAATTGTAGGAACGATTATAGTTTTATTCTTAGGATATATTACATTTTTTCCTGGAGGTAGAGCTTTAATAAATTCATATGATAATATGATGAAAAAAGTTGATGATAAAACAACATATGAAACTAGAAAAAAAGTAGAAGATACAGCAAGAGCTAGTATTGCATCATATAAGACAGACAAAGCTACTTATGAAATGTATAAAGATAGTGAAGATAAAGAAAAACAGTCTTGGGCAGAACAAGCTAAAACGAGAGCTAATAAGACGGCTAATGTATACAACGAATATATTAGAAAGAATAGTTATGTATTTGAAAATAATATTCCCAGCGATATCGACTATCAATTGGAAATATTAAAATAAAGGAAGAAGGAAAGATTATGAAAAATAATATAGAAAAAATACATTTAAGAATAGATAACGAAACAAAATGTTATGTTTCTTATAGTGATTATAAAAAAATGAAACAATCTTATGAAGAAATACTAAGAAATAAAAACAAGAATAAAAAATATGAAGTTGGCGATGAAGTAAAATGGTGTAACTTTGATTGGATAGTTATTAAAACAATAAAAGATGAGCAAGAAGTAGTTTTAATGTCAAAAGAGGCATTTGAACCTATGGCATATTCTGATAAAAATTCAAATGACTACAAAGAAAGCAATATTAAAGAATATTTAGAAGAGAATTTTATCAATAAACTAGATAAATCTAAACTAATTGAAATGAGAACTAATTATGATGAAGATAAATTTGTTACAACTAAAGTAAGAATACCTACACTAAGAGATATTGAAGCTTTAACTATGTCAGTTAGAAATTGTGGTAGTTATTATTGGACTATGACTGGTTCTTATGCTAAGAGTGAAGATTGCAGTAACGCTATCGTGTTCTTTGTGCGTTATGATGGCTACCTCGCCAACTACTACGTGAACGACACTATTGGTTTGCGCCCAGTAATAACACTGTCAACTGAAGCGCTGTAATGACTTCAAAATTCTATAATGATTTTGTTTAGGAAGGAATTTTATGAATATAGAAACAGAACAACAATATACAATTTTTAGAAATGATTTTAATGGGTACTCTTATTACAAAATAGGAGTATCCAAAAAATCTCAATCAGGAGAATGGATAAATGGTTATATAAGATGCCAATTTAAGAAAGATGTAGTAATAGAAAATAAAACAAAAATATATATAAGAAAAGCTTGGTTATCGTTCTATTTAAATAATAAAGAAACAATACAATATATATTTATATCAGATTTTGAAACGACAGATGAAACAATTGAAAATGCTAAAGTTCAAACTACTGTAGATAATATGGTAAAGCAAGAAGAATCAGACCCTTTTAAAGATTTTGGTGAAGAAATACAACTTAGTGATGAAGATTTACCATTTTGAGGTTAGCATGAAAGTAGATATTTATGATACAGATAAAAAATACAATATTATCTATGCAGACCCAGCATGGCAATATGATTTTGGTAAAACAAGTAGTAGATTTGTTAACAATAAATACACTGTTATGGATAAGCAGAGCATATGTGAATTACCAGTGAAATCTATATCAGCGGAAAATAGTGTGTTATTAATGTGGATAACATTTCCAAAATTAGACTGGGCTTTAGATGTTATTAAAGCTTGGGGCTTTAATTATAAAACAGTAGCATTTACTTGGATAAAACAAAACAAAAAGAGCGATTCATTATTTTGGGGCATGGGATATTATACTCGCTCAAATGCTGAAATATGTTTGCTTGCGACCAAAGGAAAAACGTTAGAACGCAAAAGTAAATCAGTACATCAAGTAGTAATATCTAAAATAAGAGAGCATAGCAGAAAGCCAGACGAGGTAAGAGATAGAATTGTGGAGCTATTTGGCGATATACCACGCATAGAATTATTTGCGAGACAACAAGTAAATGGTTGGGACTGTTGGGGTAACGAAGTATGAGTCAAGAATATTTAAGCATAGAGAATGCTAAAAAAATAGCAAATTACGATAAATTAATAGCAGAAAATACAATGCTAAAATCAGATAATTATATTCTAAGAAATAAATCTAAAGAGAATGATAAGAAATATC
>CANDSI010000156.1 GCA_947388575.1 uncultured Mycoplasma sp. | reverse complement strand
TCTTTAGAAGCGTTTATAACTTTGATTTTTACTTTATCACCAACTCTGTAGGTTTTCTTTGTTGATTTTCCTATTAATGATAATAGCTCTGGAACATAATTGTAATAATCTCCTTTTAATGAATTTACATGAACTAATCCTTCTACTAAGTTTTCTAATTCAACAAAGAATCCAAAGTTTGTAACTGATGATATCGTTCCTTCATATTCTTCTCCAATGTGACTTTCCATATATTCAGCCATTTTCATGTCATTTACATCTCGTTCAGCATTAATACTTGCTACTTCTCTTTCACTTGAATGTTCTGCGATAGAAATTAGTGCATTATCTAAATAATTAATAGTACTCATACTAAAATCTTTATCTATTAAATATGTTTTTAATAATCGATGAACTGTTAGATCAGGATATCTTCTTATTGGAGATGTGAAATGAGTATAATTATCTAATGCTAATCCAAAGTGACCTATGTTATTTTTAGAATATTCTGCTTTTTTCATACTTCTTAATAATAGAGATGAAAGAATTGTAAACTCTGGTTTATCTTTTAAGTTATTTAATATTCTTTGCATAGACTTAGGTGTTATTTCATTAATACTTGTTTCTATTTTATAACCTAAGGCATGGACTAAATTTTTAAAGTCGTCTATTTTATCTGCATTAGGAATATCATGGATACGATAAATAAATGGTAGCTCCATGTTAGCTATATGTGTTGCTACTGTAACATTAGCTTCAATCATAAAATCTTCAATTAAAGATTCACCTGCATGTTGTTCTCTTTTTTTGATATCTATTGCTTTACCATTTTCATCTTGAATTACTTTTGCTTCAGGAATATCAAATTCTATGTAACCTTTATTTACTTTTTTCTTTCTTAATATTTTGGCTAATTCATGCATCTTTAATAAGATGTCTTTGTATGGTTCATATCCAACAGGTGTAATATTATCTTCTAATATTTTATTAACATTATCATATGTCATTTTTTTATTTGATTTTATAAAACTTGGAAATATGTCATAAGATTCTATATCGCCACGACTATTTATATTCATAACACAACTCATTGTAAGTCTTATAACTCCTTCATTTAAAGAACATATGCCGTTAGATAGTTTGTGAGGTATCATAGGTATTACGGTATCTGCTAAATATGAAGATGTTCCGCGATTATAAGCTTCATCTCCTAATGCAGTATTTTCTTTTACATAATGAGACACATCAGCGATATGAACTCCTAGAGTATAGATTCCATCTTTATATGTTAGGCTTATTGCATCGTCAATATCTTTGGTATCAGACCCATCAATAGTAAAAATAACTTCATTTGTTAAATCTTTTCTATTTTCTAATTCTTTAGGATCAACTGAATCTGGAATAGCATCAAGTTCTTTTATTACTTCTTCATTAAATTCATCTATAATGTTATATTTATAAGCTATGCTTAAGATATCAATTCCAGCATCGTCTTTGTGTCCTATTATTTTTATACAATCAGCAAGATAATTTTTGTGCCCTAAGTTTTTACTTAGGTGAGCTAAAATTTTGTGTCCTTCTACACAGTTTTTGGTAGTTTCTTTACTTAAATATATTGTTATGTCTAATTTTTCATCATCTGGCTTTAACATCATTTTGCTGTCTTTAATCATTATTTCGCCTACAACATTATTTAAATCTCTTTTAACTATTTTTAAAACTTTGCCTTCTGGTTTTAATCCTTTTTTTATTATTTCTACTAGTACAGTATCATTATGAATGGCATTATTAAGATTTTCACTTCCTATATAAATATCGTCTTCTTTATCCAATATTAAAAATCCAAAACCTTTTTTATTGATGGCTATTTTTCCGATTTTTAAACCAGGACAGTTTTTAATTAGTAAGTATTTTTCTTTTTTTGTTCGAAATAATTCATATTCTTCAACTAATTCATTAATATCTTTACTTAAATTTTTGTATTCTTCAACTGTATGTAAATTTAATAAATCATTTATTTCCATTAAAGTTTTTGCTTCATGGATATCTTTTAATACTTCTATTATTTGTTCTTTCATATTTTTATCATTCCTTTATTGTACATCTTTTTTCATTATTATACATTTCTATGTGGATAATTTCAGTTTTACTAACATTTTCTTTGTCTAATAGACCTTCTTTAATTAGTATATCTGTTGATATATCACAACCATTTTTATAACATTCATTTTTTATTTCTTCATTTTTGTTTAATTCAATATAAATACAAGAGGCTGTCTCAATTATTTTGTTATTATTTTCTTCTTCTTTATCATTATTATCAAATACTTTACTAATATTTATACATACCATGGTGGCTATAACTGTCATTATAGTTATAGTTGATAAAAGTTCTATTAATGTAAATCCTTTTTTATCCATATTTATCACATTTTAATTATACAATAATTATACTAATAAAGAAAGCAAATTAAAAAGATATTGCGTAAGTTTACTAAACATGTTAGTAAACGTCAATATCATTTATTTAGCTTTTTACTATGATTAATCTTGTATCCTAATTCTTGTATATTTAACCATAATCAAATATGTAAGTTTAAAAAGGATATTGGGCGCAAACCAATAGCAGTGTTGTCCACGTTGTTGCCGCCGAGGTAGCCATCGTTACGCACATAGAACACGTTAGCATAAGGGCTATTCCAGTTAAACGGAGTTCTTTTTTAGATTAACCATTTATATTATAACATTTCTAAATAATTTATGGGGAAATGTTTTTACAATTAGTAAAATGCATTGTCTAATTATATTAGAGATTCGAAACTCTTAAGTGTCTCCTTTGCTCTTTTTATAATTAAAGGAGTGATACAGATGAAATATGGTATTTGAAGGGGAGGTCTTGGACTAGGTGGATTATCTAGTTATCTTAGTAGTATTGTTATACTTGCTCGAAGAAGACAAATCAAAGAAGAAGTAGCATAGGCATAAAAAAACGCTTAACACAGCTTAGATTTACATCTAAAGAGTTAAGCGCGACCGCTTATGCGAGACGCTTAACACGCAAAAGTTATACGTCTCTCTTTTTATTGTATGAAGTTTCCTTCATCTATATACAGATTAACATATTATTTAGTTTTTGGCAAGAGCTGTAATAGATAGTATTTCAATTTGATTTGATATTAAATTACTATTATTATTTATCTCTTTAATTAAATCTGTTGTTAAATATTTTTTGAAATCATCTGCGAATACAGTAACTACATTGTCATTGTCTTTAGCTGTTAAAATGCTGGCTAGAAGATTTGCCCCGCTAGATATTCCCACACCTAAACCAAAATTTTTAGCTAGTATTCTTGACATATTTATAGCATCTTCATCATCAATAGTTATTACTTCATCAATTAAACTTTTATCAACAATACTTGGGATGAAATCATCACCTATGCCTTCAATACGATGAGTGCCAGTGGTGATGTTTTGACTCATTATTGGCATTTGTAATGGTTCTAAGGCGATTATTTTTGCATTTTTATTTGTTTCTTTAATTCTTTTTCCTATACCAATTAGTGTACCACCTGTTCCAATACCACTTACAAAACTGTCTATTTTAGAAACGCTATTTATAATTTCTAATCCTGTAGTATTATAATGAGCTTCAATATTTTTAATGTTATCAAATTGATTAGGTCTAAATCCATTTATTTCTTTAGCTAACTTATCAGCTCGTTTAATAGCTTCTTTAAAGCCTCCATCTTCTTTGGAAACTAAATATACTTTGGCCCCATAAAGTTTCATTATAGCTACACGTTCTTGGCTAGCCCAATCTGGCATAAATATGTGAACTTCATGACCAAAATAAGCACCTAAACTGGCAAATGATATTCCTGTATTCCCACTAGTTGCTTCTATTATAGGCTGACATTTTTTTAGACTGCCATCTTTATATGATTCTTTTATTATATGATAAGCTA
>CANDSI010000155.1 GCA_947388575.1 uncultured Mycoplasma sp. | reverse complement strand
CAAAGAGTTTGGACGAATTTTAAATGATTTTAATCATTTAATAATTCTTTTTTTACTGCTTGATTAACTTCTTTAGTACCATTTTTACACTTATAAAGATATGCTAAATCTTCATCTAACATAACTTCTTTTCCACTTATTTCGTAAATCATATTTTGGATGTTTTGCTCAGGAAATTCGGGACTTTTGTAAATTATTTGGTAGTTATTTTCTTCATTAAAGGCTTCCAAAATTAACTTGGAATATTCTTTTATTTTATCAGATTTTATTATTTCTGATAGTATTTTAATTCCTTCAATTGTAAACACATAAGGAAGATATTTTATATTATTTCCACGTGCATTTTCTTTGTTGTTCAAGGTGACAAATTGGCACCTTGAAAGGTTATTTTGGTTTATTGAGCAAATTTTATTATATTCATTTTTAGTAACTTGAAAATAATTATTATATTCAAAGTTATTTATATTTCTTTTTGCAACTCTATTTATATACTTTGTCTCTATTTCAAAAATTTTGGCTACATCACTAGCAAGTATAATGTTTTCTCCTCTAATTTCATAAATCATATTTTTTATATCTTCTTTTGTAAATGTATTAATCATATGTTACCTCCCTGATAGTTTAAATATACCATACAAATGTATATATGTCAAATTAAATCAAAACAAATGTACTTACTATTTGATTTTGAAAATATCCATGTTATAATTAGATAAGAAAAGAGGTATAATAATGGAATATATAATACTTAGTATGTTAGGAATAATTATAGTTTTATTGCTTGTTGTAATTTTAAAAAAGAGAAATGATACAGATATTGTAGATAGAATGAGTAAGTTAGAGCTGCAAGTGGTTAAAGAAATAGGAGAGTTTAAAATAGGTTTTACTAATGACCTTAGAAATGATTTTGATAAGTTAGATGAAAAAATTGAACGAAAGCTTATGGAGATTAATAATAAAGTTACGGAAAGGTTAGATCAAAGTTTAGAAAAAACAAATAAGACTTTTGCAAATGTATTAGAACGCTTATCTAAAATAGATGAAGCACAAAAGAAAATAGATGGTTTATCAAGTGATATTATTTCTTTACAAAGTGTTTTGACTGATAAAAAAACTAGAGGTATTTTTGGAGAAGTAAATTTAAGTTTTATTTTAGAAAATGCTTTTGGAGGTACTAGTTCAGGAATATACTCACTACAACATAAAATGAGCAATGGCTTTATTGCTGATGCACTTTTATTTGCACCAGCACCACTTGGAACTATTGCTATAGATTCAAAATTTCCATTAGAAAATTATGAAAGAATGACTAATAAAAATATTTCTTTAGAAGAAAGAACTATGTATGAAAAACAATTTAAAATAGATTTTAAAAAACATATTGATGCAATTAGTAGTAAATATATTATACCTGGAGAAACAGCAGGAGAAGCGATACTTTTTTTACCAGCTGAAGCAATATTTGCTGAAGTTAATGCATATCACAGAGATATACTTGATTATGCTTATTCTAAAAAAGTTTGGATTACTAGTCCAACAACAATTATGAGTATGCTGACAATTATTTCAATGGTTCTTAAAAATATGGAAAGAGATAAATATGCACAAGTTATTCATGAAGAACTTAATAAATTATCTTTAGAATTTTCCCGTTATAAAGAACGCTGGGATAAGTTGGCTCGTAATATTAAAACAGTATCTAATAGTGTTGAAGAACTTAATACAACAAGTGATAAAATAACTAAAAGATTTGATAGTATTAATAAAGTAGAAGTTGATAAACTTATAAATGAAAATAAGGAATTAGTTAATAGCTAGTTCCTTATTTTTCTTTTACAATTATATCTAGTGAAATACCAATATTTAATTTTTCTATTTCAATATAATTTTTATATTCATTATGAATAATATTTTTTAAATTACCACCTGTTAAATAAGCAGAAATAATTAAATTATTTTTGTTTTTTAAATATGGCAACAGATTATTTACTTCATCAGCAGGTATATTGCCAACTTCTAAATAGTTATCATCAAAATCATTTATTAATACTTTTATAGCATCTTTGCTTTCATATTTATAAGTTTCTAATATTACATCACTTAATTCTTCTCTATTAAATTCTTTAATATTAATATTTTCTTTTATTAATTCTTTATCTTTATAACCAGAATATCTTTTAAAAGCTTTATAATAAACACCATTTTCAATTATTTTATTAATATTTTTAGGATGGTTAGCAAAAGTTACTCCAACTACTTTAATAGTTTTATTATATATTATTTTTAAATCATTTACTTTATTTTTCATGTTACATCACCTAATATAAGTATACATGAAAAAACTTTAAAATAAAAGAATTAATACATTAATTTGGCATTAATTCTTTATCTTTAATAATTTTTAAATTTTTAATCTTATTTGTTTTTCCTAGTAAGTAATCACTAGAAATATGATAGTTTTTACTTAAAGAATATAGGGTAGCAGTACTAATTAAGAAATGACCTTTTTCATATTCACATAACATACTAGTAGCTATATTTAATTCTTTAGCAAGACTTTTTTGTGTTAGATTTAAACTTTTACGTAATTCTTTAATTCTTTTACTAGATACTTTAGAACTTATTTCTTCTATTTCATCTATATACTTTTTTTCTAAAGTTAAATTAAAGACATAATCAATTGAAATATTAAAGTGATTACAAAATTTATTTAAATGTTTTAAAGGAATAATATCATATTGTTGTTCATATTGATTGTAAGTACTTCTAGCTATATTTAATATGCTCGCCGCTTCTTTTTGACTTATTCTATTTATATCTCTAATTTTCTTCATTTCTATTCCATAATTCATATGGTATCACCAATAAGATTATCGCAAGATATCCAAATTTTGGAAATAAAATGACTGAGATGTTGAATATATAATGACGATTATATTTCTTCTTTTGTTTAAAAATAATCACATTATACTTGAAAAAAACTTAATTGTATTGTATATTTATACTAGAGATGTTCAATATAATAGTCAATGAAGTTTTAGGAAGTTTTGACAAGTTATGTCGAATGTAATGAAAAGTTTTATAAAAAGTTATAGAATGGAAAGAAGTTAAGGTGATATTATGAAAAGAATGGTTACAGTTTTGTTAGTAATAATAAGTGTAGGTGTTATTTCATTTAGTTTATTTAATACTAAAAAAGAATTAAAAGAAGAAGACATCGAAAATAAGCTAGCAGTATTTATTAAACAAGAAGATGGAAGCTATAAGAGTAGTACAAGTATACCTCAAATAGGATATACTTTGAATCTAGAAAAAAGTACATGTAGTAATGGAGCTAAACCAACATGGAATAATAATAAATTAAAACTTTCTAATTTAACAACGGAAAATACAAATTGTTATTTATACTTTGATAAACAAACATTAGCAAGTGATATTATATTTGGAAATATAACAGTAAATGAAGGTATACCAAACTTTGCAAATACAGCAACAACAGATGAAGGAGTATATAAAGTAGAAGATGGAATGTATGGAGGATATTCATACTATTGGAGAGGAGCAGTAACTAACAACTATGTAAAGTTCGGAGGGTTCTGTTGGAGAATAATACGAATCAATGGAGATGGAAGTATACGTTTGATTTATGATGGAACAACATGTCATGCTAATGGAACAAGTACAAGCGAAAGCTTAGCAGTAAGTACAGAATACAATACATCATCTAATAATAGTTCGTATGTAGGATGGACATATAGTACAGGAAGTCAAAGAACACTAAGTGGAACAGCAAGTAATGCAAAAACAAAACTGGAGAGTTGGTATAATAGCAATCTAGCAAGTTATGCTAGTAAGATAGCGGATGGAAAATACTGCAATGATAGAAATGTAGAGAGTGGATCTAGTTGGACAGCAACAGGAAGTTCATTTAGTTATGCAGGATACAA